>DASTQG010000380.1:0-5303 GCA_035761885.1 Steroidobacteraceae bacterium
CTCAACTAAGAGGATGGTGCCGGGGTTGCCTCAAGCAAGGCAACCCCGGCACCGCCTACCGCTTGTCGCGAATGGCTTTGGCGGCGATGGAGTCGATGAGGCTCGGCGCGAACAGTTTCAGCCAGCGCCCCACGCGGCCGCGCACCGAAGTGATCAGGATCCGCTGAAGCCGCTCGAACGCGCGCACCGCGAGCCGCGCGCATTCCTCCGCGGTCATGATCCGCTCCACCTTCATCGGCGTCGCGCCGAGCGGCCGGCCGTCGGGACCGATCGCGCGCTTGTGGATCTCCGAGCGCACGAAGTCGGGCGCGATCACCGTGACGCTCACCCCGCTCCCCGCGAGCTCGATGCGCAATGAATCGAAGAAACCCACCATCGCGTGCTTGCTCGCCGCGTAACCGGTTCGCTCCGGCACGCCGGTGAGGCCGGCGACGCTCGCCACCGCGACCAGCCGGCCGCCCGACTGCTTGAGCCATGGCAGGGCGGCGGCCGTCAGGTGCACGGCGCTGAGATAATTCACCTTGAGCAGTTGCTCCATCACCGCGAGGTCCGCCAGCGCATCGAAGCGCGACCACATGGTGGAGCCGGCGTTGTTGATCAGCACGTCGATGCGACCGAAGCGCGCGACGGTTGCATCGATCAGCGCGCGACACTGGGCCGGATCGGCCACGTCGGTCGGCACGACCAGGCACTGAGCGCCCAGGCTCTCGCACTCCCGCGCCACGGCTTCGAGCCGCTCACGGTTGCGGGCGGCGAGCGCGAGATGCGCCCGGCGCCGTGCCAGCTCGAGGGCGAGCGCGCGCCCGATCCCCTCGGAGGCGCCCGTGAGAACGATCGCAAGGTCCTGCAGCATGCGCGCCACGGTAAGCCAATTCGCGGCGCGCAGGAATGCCTTACAATCGCGATCGCCCGATTCTCGCGCGCAGGGGGAGGTTCCCATGAGCATTCGCCCGATGCAGGCCCGGACCTGGGCTTCGACGCTGGCCGCGCTCGCGTTGCTCGCCGGTTGCGGCGAACGCAAGGAACCCGAGCCGATGCCAATGGAAGAAACCGTGTTCGCCGACCAGGTGCAGGCGATCGATCGGACGCAGGAGCGCGTCAAGGAGATGGAGGGGCGCATGCAGGACCTGAACCGCCAGCTCGAGCGCGACGAGGGCACGGCTCCCCGTGAAGACGACGCCGACGCCGGCAACTGACGCAACGGCCACCCCGCAACACGCGCCCGAGCGTTCGTGGCTGGTGTACATCGTCGCCAACGCCGCCGGGGCGCTCTACACCGGCATCACCACGGATTTGCAGCGCAGGCTCGCCGAGCATCGCGGCGGGCGGCGCGGAGCGCGCTTCTTTCGCCTGGCGGCGGCGGGAGAGCTGCTCTACACCGAGCGACATGGCTCGCGCGCGAGCGCTTCGAGCCGCGAAGCCGCGATCAAGCGCATGACGCGCAGCGCCAAGCTCGCGCTGATCGCCTCGCGTAGCGAGCCTTGAGGAAACCTGCCCGCGTGAGCTGGAACTCCGAGCGCCCCTCGATGTGGATCATGCGCAAGATCGTTGCGCTGTGGGTGCGCTCGAGCGCGCGGCCTCCCGACGTGGGACAGGTGCTCACAGGCCGTCCGCGCCCGATCTGCTACGTGCTCGAGCGGGAGAGCCTTTCGGACCTGCTGGTGCTGCAGGACCTGTGCGTCCAGAACGGACTGCCGCGCCCCAGCCGCAGGCTCACGCTCGGACCGGTGAGCGAGCGGCGCTCGGCCTTCGCCCTCGAGCGCAGCGGTGGAGTCTTCCGACAGCGTGTCGACCGGCGCACGCCGCCGCTGCTCACGCGCCTCGTCGCGGCGGTGAGCGCGGACCCCGCGCTCGACGTCGATCTCGTGCCGGTCGGCATTTTCTGGGGACGCGCGCCGCAGAAGGAAGGCTCCTGGTTCCGCCTGCTGTTGTCGGAGAACTGGGCGCTGGTCGGGCGCTTTCGCAAGTTTCTCACCGTGCTCTTCAACGGCCGCAACACGCTGGTGCAGTTCGGCGAGCCGATGTCGCTGCGCACCTTCATCGAAGAGGGGCTCGGCCAGGCACGTACCGTGCGGCGCATCTCGCGCACCTTGCGCACGCAGCTGCGCAACCAGCGCACCGCGATCATCGGACCCGACCTCTCGCACCGGCGCACCGTGGTCACGCAGGTGCTGGGCACGCGCGCCGTGCGCGCGGCGGTGGCGCAGGAGCGGCGCGAGAAGAAACTCCCGCGCCGCGAGGCGCTGTGGATCGCCAAGGGCTACGCCGACGAGATCGCCGCGAACTATTCGCACGTGTTCGTCGTCTTCATGGAGCGCGTGCTGAGCCGGCTGTGGAACCGGCTCTACGACGGCGTGGTCCTGCACCATGAGGAGACGCTGCACAAGGTGGCCGAGGGCAACGAGATCGTCTACGTGCCCTGTCACCGCAGCCACATGGATTACCTGCTGCTCTCCTACATCATCTATGTGAAGGGCTTCGCCGTTCCGCACATCGCCGCGGGCGTCAACCTGAACATGCCCGTGATCGGACGCTTCCTGCGCAAGGGCGGCGCGTTCTTCATCCGCCGCACGTTCCGCGGCGCGAGCCTGTATCCGATCGTGTTCATGAAGTACCTGGGCGTGATGCTGGCGCGCGGGCATTCGCTCGAATATTTCATCGAAGGCGGGCGCAGCCGCACCGGCCGGCTGCTCGAGCCCAAGACCGGCATGCTGTCGATGACCGTGCGCAGTTTTCTCACCGGCCCGCGACGTCCTGTGGTGTTCGTGCCGGTGTATTTCGGATACGAGCGCCTGGTGGAAGGGGACACCTATATCGGCGAGCTGTCGGGCCGGCCGAAGGAGAAGGAGTCGGTCTGGGGTCTCGCGCGCACGCTGCCCAAGCTGCGCGAGAAGTTCGGCAAGGTGCACGTGAGCATCGGCGAGCCGATCGCCCTGCACGAGCTGCTCACGCGCCACGAGCCGTCGTGGGACCAGCAGCCTTTCGACGACTCGCAACGCCCGCCCTGGGTCAACGCCACGCTCGACGATCTCGCGCGCCGGATCATGGTCAACATCAACGCCGCGGCCGCGGTGACGCCCGTGAACCTGCTCGCCATCGTGCTGCTCGCCACTCCGCGCCAGGCGATGGTCGAGACGGACCTGGAGCGCCAGCTCGAGCTGTGCCGCGACCTGCTGCACAGCGTGCCGTACTCCCCGCGCGTGAGCGTCACCGATCTCGCCGCTCCCGCCATCGTTCGTCACGGCGAGGCGATGCAGCTCCTCACGCGCCAGAAGCACGTCCTCGGCGACGTCATCGGCATGACCGCCGAGAACGCGCTGCTCGCGACCTACTACCGCAACAACGTGCTGCACCTGTTCGCACTGCCCTCGCTCATCGCCTGCTGCTTCCTGAACAACACGCTCCTGCGCACGGCCGACATCCAGCGTCTCGCCTGGCGCATCTACCCCTACGTGGCCGACGAGCTGTTCCTGCGCTGGCGGGAGGAGGAGGTCGGGGCCGCCGTGGACCAGATCCTGCGCTTCTTCGCCGCCCGCGGGCTCCTGGAAGGCAGCCACGACAGCGGCGAATGGCGCCGGCCCCCGCCCACGGCACCCGCGGCCATGCAACTGTCGGTGCTGGCGCAGGCGACGATCCAGATCGTGGAACGCTACTACCTCGCCATCTCGGTGCTGGTGCAGTCCGGCAGCGGCACGATCACGCAGGAAGCGCTGGAGAAGCGCTGCCAGCTGATGGCGCAGCGCATGTCCATGCTGTTCGAGCTGAACTCGCCGGAGTTCTTCGACCGCTCGCTGTTCGCGAGCTTCTTCGACCTGCTGCGCCGGCGCGGCGTCATCCAGGCGCGCGCCGACAACCTGCTGGTGTTCAACGAGGTGCTGCTCAACGTCGCGCACGACGCGACGCTCGTGCTGAGCGAGCAGATCCGCCACAGCATCCTGCAGGTCGCGCACACCTGACGTTGCTCGCATCCTGGCGCAGCTTTTGCAGTGCAAAGGGCGCCGCGCGGCACTGCCGTTCTGTCTCGCACCTCGAAATCGCGCTGCTATACTGCCGCCAAAAGCCGCGGGCCAGCCCCGCTCACCCGCAAACACCTGTCTTTGCATGGGGATGCACATGAAGAACACCTCGAACAGCCGTGACGTCCAGTCCCTGCGCGCGGCAGTGCGCAGCACCCTGAAGGGGTGCCTGGCCGCCTCGGCCGTCCTGGCATGCACACCGGCACTTGCGATCGATTTCAGCAGTGACACGAGTTCGTTCAGCGGCAGCTGGGATACGACCATCACGGTGGGTCAGGCCTGGCGGGTCCAGGACACCGACTGCAACCTGATCGGCATTGCCAACGGCGGCTGCGGGCGCTCGCCGAACATCGACGACGGCAACCTCAACTACGACACCGGCGTGTACAGCAGCGCCTTCAAGGTGGTCACCGAGCTTGCGCTCAACTGGGAGAACTTCGGTGTCTTCCTGCGCGGCCAGGGCCTGTACGACATGGAGGCCGAGGACCAGGAAACCGAGCGCACGCCGCTGTCCGATCCCGCGAAGGACCTGGTGGGGAGCTACGCGCGTCTGCTCGACGCGTTCGCCTATTACCGGTTCGACCTGGGCGACAACCCGGCCGAGATCCGCGCCGGCAGCCAGGTCGTGAGCTGGGGTGAGAGCACGTTCATCCAGGGCGGCATCAATGCGGTCAATCACTTCGACGTCTCGGCGCTGCGCGTGCCGGGCGCGGAGCTGAAAGAAGCGTTCATGCCGCAGGAAATGGTGTTCGCGAGCCTCGGTATCACGCAGAACGCCACGCTCGAGGCGTTCTACCTGTTCGACTGGGACGACACCGAGCCGGAGCCCGTCGGCTCGTACTTCTCCTCCAACGACTTCGTGCCGGACGGCGGCAGCCAGGTGTTCCTGGGGTTCGGCGGCTTCTCCGACCAGGGCGTGGACTTCCGCCCCCTCGGCGGGCCGTTCATCACCAATTTCCAGGCCGTCGGCCGCGGGCCCACGGTCGAGGCGGACGAGAACGACCAGTTCGGGGTTGCGCTGCGCTACTACGCGCCGGAATTCCTCAACGGCACGGAGTTCGGCCTGTTCTTCACGCAGTACCACAGCCGCGTGCCGCTGATCTCCGGTCGCACCGGTACGCAGCAGGGCATCGGCAATGCGGCCGGCGCGGCCACGGCCGTCGGCGCCGCCCCGCAGCTGATGGTGTCGGGCCTGCCACCGGCGGTGGCGATCGAAACGGCGGCGAACGTCGCGGTGGCGCGCTCCGCGCAGAACGGCGGCAACATGACGATCGAGACCGCGCGCAG
>DASTQG010000381.1:0-13018 GCA_035761885.1 Steroidobacteraceae bacterium
TGCGGCGAGGGGTTGCTGGTGACGAGCCGCTGGATCAGCTGCTTCGAGATGAATGGCGCGACATTCGGGTGGTTGAAGATGTTGTCGAGTGCATCGTCGAGATCCTGCGCGGGAGCCTGGCCTGCCGGAATCTGGGTGAGCGCGGCACCCGGATAGCTCAGGACCCGCTTTGCCCCGCCGGCGTGCTGCTCGGGATAGGCCGGCATCGGCACGATCTGGTTCGCGATGGTGGGGAACGCCGCGGCGAAGGACGGCGCGCCGGCGAAGTGCCAGCCGGTGTACACGTGCGCGAAGCCCTCGATGACCGGCTGGTCGTAAGTCGGGAGGGGCTGTCCCTGTCCGTCACGCCGCACGCTGCCGTCGATCTCGAGCTGCACCAGGCCGATCGTGAACAGCTGCATCAGCTCGCGCGCGTAGTTCTCGTCCGGCCGGATGTTGCGCGCGGCGTCCGGTTTCTGGTTGCCGAGCATCGACAGGTACACACCCATCGCCGGATGCAGCGTCACGTCTTCGATCAGCGTGCGGAAGTTGCCGAAGGCGTTGCGTGTGAGCATGTCGTAGTAGCTCGCACTGCCCCACGGATAGCCGACCAGCGTGCTGTTCTGCGAGATCACCATGATCTCCGACAGGGCGAAGGCCACGCGCTGGCGCAGCTGGTCGGGTGCGCGCACGGCGTTGCGCAGCCAGATGTCGACGCGATCCTGGTGCAGGCGGGTGAAATCCGTCCCCGGCGGGTACGTCGCGAACACCTGCTGCACGTGCGGCAGCTCGAGCGAGGCGGGTCGTTGCAACTGTTGATCGACCCACGCCGCGTAGCCCTGCGCCATCACGACCTGCGCTTCGGCATTGGTCGCGCCGAAAGTCGCCTGGTTCAGAAAGCGGAACGCGTCGGCCTTGGAGATTCCCACTGGCGGCGGTGGGGGCGGAGGTGAGGGCGGATCGGAGTCGCCGCCACCGCCGCTACACGCGACGAGCGTAGCGGCGCACAGGGCCAGGCAGAGCGCACGCATGTTCATGACTCACTCGCTGACGGACTTGAGATAGGCGACCTGTTCCGGCGTCAGCGCATTCTTGATGTTGATCAGCATCTCCATGTACAGCCGCTTCTTGCGGTTCTCCGCCTCGAATACCTTGTCGACGCCGCCCAGCACTGCCTTGCCGTCGACGGGATGCTGATCGATCAGCTCCTGCAGCTGCGAGGCTTCGGTCAGCAGTTGCCAGTCGCTCTCCGCCACCTGCGCCTGCACGCGCTTGAGCTCCGCGCCGATCAGGTCGCGCTGCTTGTCCGAGAGCTTGAGCTTGCTCTGATGCTTGAGGATCAGCTCGGGCCCGAACAGCTTGCCCTTGATCCACTGGTCCTTGTCCTGCTGTTCGGCGGCGCGCAGCGGCGATGCCAGCATCAGCAGGCAGAGGGCGAGTGCGAACAGGTTCGACGCTTTCATAGCAGGGATTCCTCGAGAGAAAATTCCAGGTCACGGGGCGAGGGCAGTACGATGCCGGCTGCCGGATCGGCATGGGCCAGCAATTCATCGGTAGGCACGCGCCAGAAGCCCTCGGACGACAGTTCGCGGGCGAGGGTCGGGTCCAGGGCAGTCGAGGTCGGCTCCGAGCGAGGCCCGAGCACGGTCCAGGAGAGGGCAGAGATCACCGCGGCCAGCGACACTGCCGCGAATGCGGGGCGCCAGCGACTCGACGTCCGGGACGCGGCGCTCGATGCCCACGATCTTTCGAAGGAACGCGCCGGCAACGCAGCGTCGCGCGCGGCCAGTGCCGAACGCAGCGCGCTGGCGAGGCGCTCCTCATGTGCAGGCAGATCGTGCTGCGTCATCCAGCGCTCCCCTCGAGGTGGCGCCGCAGGGTGGCCTTGCCTCGCTCGTAGTGCACCCGCGCAGTACCGAGCGAAACGCCCAACACCGCGGCCGCCTCCGCGATCGACAGCTCGCGATAGAACACCAGATCGAGCACCTCGCGCTGGCGAGGCGCCAGCGCCTGCCATGCCTGCAGCACCCGGGTGCCATCCTGCGCCGCCTGGTAACGCGCGGCCGCGGTTTCGCCCTCGTGCGCTTCGGTCGTGAAGGTGGCGAGACGCGCGAGCCCCTGCAGCGTTCGGCGTGCGCGGCGCCAGCGCGAGTACGCATGATTGCGAATCACGGCGAACAGCCAGGTGCGCAGGCTCGCCTGCCCGCCGAACCGGGCGCGACCTTCGACGATCGCCAGATAGCTCATCTGCAGCACCTCTTCGGCCTCCGCGCGCCTTCCGCGCGTGCAGGTCAGGGCCCACGAGAAACTCTCGTCGTGCAACTGCGCCAGCTCGCGCGGATCGACCAGCGGGTTATGTCGCAAACGGGGCCCGTCCGTCAGTGCACGCGTAACTTAGTCGTTCGCGGGGCGCGCGTGTATGACACCGACGGAAAGGGAAGGGAGGGAAGGGGCTCTGGCGACCTGGGCAGAGGTCTTAGCGGCGCCCGCCGGTGTAAGCGCACCGGCGGACACCTCACCATGTGGCCTGCAAAGGAGGTCCGCTTGGCTGACGACAATGCTACGACATGCGAAGCAACTCGCGCGCAGCAAGAATGCGAGCTGTATCTCAATGGCGACAGCGCGCGCCATCCGCACTTCGCGCTCACGCGTTGCGCGCGCGATACAGCGGCGGGTCGACGCGGACGATGTAAGCTCCCGCAGAACGCAGAAGGACACACGATGCCGCCCGAATCACTGCGATTGACGCTGCAGATCGAGGATGACGGGCAAGTGTCCGCGCTTTTCTGCGAGCCCGGCGGGTCGCGCGCCTGCCTGGTCCTCGGACACGGCGCAGGGGCGGGCATGGAGCACCCTTCCATGTCCTCGCTCGCGCAGGACCTGGCGGCTCGCGGTATCGCGACCCTCAGATATCAATTTCCGTACATGGAGCGGCGCGCTCGCCGCCCGGATCCGCCGCCTGTGTGTCACGCGACGGTTCGCGCCGCCGTCGCTGAAGCCGCCCGCAGAGCACCGCAGCTGCCGCTTTTCGCCGGTGGCCGATCCTTCGGCGGGCGGATGACCTCCCAGGCCCAGGCGCTCGCAGCGCTTCCCGGCGTCCTCGGCCTGGTGTTCTTCGCCTTTCCTCTGCATCCGGCCGGGAAGCCGTCCGACGACCGGGCGCGCCATCTCTTCGAGATCGAGCTGCCGATGCTGTTCTTGCAGGGAACGCGCGACGACCTGGCGGAACTGCCGCTGCTGCAGCCGCTGGTCGTGCAGCTCGGAGCAGGGGCCACGCTCACGCTGCTCGAGGAGGCGGACCACTCCTGGCACGTGCCGGCCCGCACCGGTCGCAAGGACGCAGACGTGCGGGCTCAGGCGCTGGATGCGGTCAGCGCCTGGATCGACGCCCGGCTCGTCCGCCGTTGAGGTAATCACCCGCATTCCCTGCCGGCGCTGCTCCTTCTAGTCGGCGTGCGCAGGGGGCATACTCGCGCGCTCTGCGAGCACCACGGAAGTCCCCATGCAATTCGCAATCCTCTGCTTCCACAACGAGAACACCGTCAGGTCCTGGACCCCTGAGCAGGACGACGCCGTCATGACGAAACTGCACGTCGTGCACGACCGGCTCCACCGCGAGGGAAGCCTCGGGCCCTCCGCGCGCCTGGATTTCACCAACACGGCAAGCACGCTGCACAAGAACTCCGATCCGCCGGTGGTCACCGACGGGCCTTTCGCGGAGACGAAGGAAGCGCTGCTGGGTTTCTACGTCGTCGACGTCGCCGACATGCAGGCCGCGCTCGCGATCGCGCGCGAGCTCACGAAGGCGAACCCGGGCGGCGCGTACGAGATCCGCCCGATCCGGCTGTACCTGTCGGGCGCCCCCATGCCGCGTGAGGCATCGCGCACCGAAGCCGCCTGAAGAGAATAGGACGCGCGTCCTTTCGCTCAGTCGAACCTCACCACGCTGTTGGCGGCCGGTAGCTCGCGCGTGCGAGCCCCGCCGCCTGGCGCGCGCATTGGCTTCCAGGGCTCACCCGTCGTGTGCGCGCCGATCGTGTCGTAGGCGCCGACCACCGAAAACCGCTCGAACGTGTACGGCTGGCCTTCCGCGCCGTGCGCCGCGTTGGCGTCGCTCACGTGAAAGTGCAGGTGCGGGCCCGAGGAGCTGCTGCCCGAGTTGCCGAGCAGGCCGATGACCTGCCCGCGCGTGATGCGCTCACCCACCTTGACGCGCACGCTGCCGTGCTTGAGGTGCTCGTAGAACGCGAAGCGTCCCCCGCCGAGATCGAGCGTGACGTAGTTGCCGCTGTGGTTCTCCAGCGGCAGCGGGCCGCTCGACGCACCCAGCTCCGGCGCCTCCGTCATGTCGTCGGCTGCGTCCGCGACCACCGAGTCCGCGACGGCCAGCACTTCGGCGCCGTAGCCGTGCCAGTTCCCGATCTCCGCGACGTCGCCGCGCGCGCGACTCGCGTCCTCGCCCAGTCGCACGAAGTCGATCGCATAGCGCGCGGGAATGCGGGCGCGACCGTCCATCGTGTAGATCGAGGTACGGTGACCGCCCATCAGCGTGGGGTCGTAGAGCGCGACCCACGGTCCGCCGCGCAAAGGCGCGCCGAGCACGAGTGGCGCCAGCGCCTGCACCTGGAGAGGCGCGCTGTGCATCTCGATGCGCTCGCGGCCGCTGGTGCGCAGGAGATCGAATTCGAGCCGGTGGCGCAGGCGCTTCGGCATGCGCGCATCGTCCTGCACCGGCATCCAGAAAAAGACCACGGCGCGCGTGCCGGGCGAGAGCAGCTGCTTGTCAGGCTTGTCGAACGGCAACCCGGGCCGTCCGATGCGCGCTTGCAAATCCGCATCGCGCAGTTCGCTGAGGATGGCCCCGCTGTCGGCGTCGAGCACCTGCACGCTCAGCAGCGAGACATCGGCCGGGCGCAGGCTGGTGACGTGAAGCTCGTAGGCGAGATGGCTGCGCCCGCCGATTCGTACAGGTGTCGGAGGCACCGGGACCTGTATATCGAGCGATTGCACTTGGGGCGCGCGGGCAGCCAGCGGGGCCGATGCAGGTAATGCAAGCGCTCCGAGTAGTGTCAGAGCGAGCGTAAGTATCGGAGCCGCCTCGCGGCCCGTTGCGATTCGCGAAGTCCGCCGCACATAGCCTCCCATTGCGTGACGACGCCGGGCATAGAGTAGCGGTCGGCCGGTTCGTTCCGGACGCTTTGCCGGACGCTTTGCGATAGATGTAATTCGCCCTGCTTCGCGGCATCATGGCGCTGGGCGAACACGCCGCGCGCGCAACGCTCTCCCTCGTTACCAACCCGGGTCTCCACGATGCCCCTCGATACCTTTCATCCCGCCGTCGCTGCCTGGTTCGAACGCACGTTCCGTGCGCCGACAGAACCGCAGCTTGCCGCCTGGCCCGTGCTCAAGAGCGGCCGGCATGCGCTGATCGCCGCGCCCACCGGTTCGGGCAAGACGCTCGCCGCGTTCCTCGCCGCGATCGACGAGCTGGTGCGCCAGAGCATCGAGGGCTGGCTCGAAGACAAGATCCAGGTCGTGTACGTCTCGCCTCTCAAGGCGCTCTCCAATGACATTCACCGCAACCTCGAGCAGCCGCTCGCGGGCATCGGCGAGGAGCTGAAGAAACTCGGCCTGCCGGAGCTGCAGGTGCGAGCCCAGGTGCGAACCGGCGACACGGAGCAGTCGGAGCGCGCGGCGATGCGCCGCAATCCGCCTCACATCCTGGTGACGACGCCCGAATCGCTGTACCTGCTGCTCACCAGCGAGTCCGGCCGCGAAATGCTCGGCACCACGCGCACCGTCATCGTCGACGAGATTCACGCGGTCGCCGGCAGCAAGCGCGGCTCGCACCTTTCCTTGTCGCTGGAGCGGCTGGCTGCCCTGGTGCCACATCCGCTGCAGCGCATCGGCCTGTCCGCGACGCAGAAGCCGATCGAGGATGTCGCGCGCTTCCTCGTCGGCGCGGGCCGCGGTGAGGCGCCGGACTGCGACATCGTCGACTCGGGTCACGTGCGCAGCCGCGACCTGGGGCTGGTGCTGCCCGATTCGCCGCTCGAAGCGGTCATGTCGGGCGAGGTGTGGCAGAACGTCTACGATCGGCTTGCTGCGCTGGTGCAGGAGCATCGCACCACGCTCGTGTTCGCGAACACCCGACGCATGGTGGAGCGCGTGACGCGGCACCTGAGCGAGCGGCTGGGCGAAGAGAACGTCGCGGCACATCACGGGAGCCTGGCGAAAGAGCTGCGGCTCGACGCCGAGCAGCGGCTGAAGCAGGGCAAGTTGCGAGCGCTCGTCGCCACCGCTTCGCTCGAGCTCGGCATCGACATCGGCGATGTGGAGCTGGTGTGCCAGCTCGGTTCGCCGCGCTCCATCTCCACGTTCCTGCAGCGCGTCGGCCGCGCGAACCATTCCGTCAGCGGCGTTCCGAAGGGCAGGCTGTTTCCGTTGAGCCGTGACGAGCTGGTGGAGGCCACTGCGTTGCTCGCGGCGGTGCGCGCCGGCGATCTCGACCGCCTCTCGATTCCCGATCATCCGCTCGATGTCCTCGCCCAACAGATCGTCGCGGAAGTGGCGGCGCGCGACTACGGCGAGGATGAGCTGTTCGAGCTCGTGTGCCGCGCCTGGCCCTATCGTGCTCTGGAGCGCGCACAGTTCGATGCGGTTATCCGCATGCTGTCCGAAGGCTTCAGCACCCGCCGCGGCCGGCGCTCGACCTACCTGCATCGCGATGCCGTGAACCGGCGCGTGCGTGCGCGTCGTGGAGCGCGGCTGGCTGCCATCACCAGCGGCGGTGCGATTCCGGACAACGCGGACTACCAGGTGGTGCTGGAGCCCGCGGGCACCTTCGTCGGCACGCTGAACGAGGACTTCGCCATCGAGAGTCTCGCCGGCGACATCTTTCAGCTGGGCAATACGTCGTACCGGATTCTGCGCGTGGAAGCGGGCAAAGTCCGTGTCGAGGATGCGAAGGGCCAGCCGCCGACGATCCCGTTCTGGCTCGGCGAGGCACCCGCCCGCACGATGGAGCTCTCCCGCGCGGTGGCGCGAATCCGCGAGGAAGTGGAGGCGGCGCTGCCCGAGGTGACCGCCGCGAGTATCTCTGCAGCGGTGGAGGCGTTTGCGCAGCGGCACAGCCTCGACCGGGTGGCGGCGCACCAGATCGTCGAGTACCTCGCGGCGGCGAAGGCGATGCTCGGTCACCTGCCGACGCAGGACACCATCGTGTTCGAGCGCTTCTTCGACGAAAGCGGCGGCATGCAGCTGGTGATCCATGCGCCGTTCGGCGGCCGCATCAACCGCGCCTTCGGTCTCGCGCTGCGCAAGCGTTTCTGCCGCGCCTTCAACTTCGAGTTGCAGGCGGCGGCGACCGAGGATGCGATCGTGCTCTCGCTCGGGGAGACGCACAGTTTCGTGCTCGAGGATGTCGCGCGCTATCTCAACAGCCGCTCAGTGGAGCAACTGCTCGTGCAGGCGGTGCTCGATGCGCCGCTGTTCACCACGCGCTGGCGATGGAATGCCAGCATCGCGCTCGCGGTGCGCCGTTTCACGGGTGGCCGCAAGACACCGGCGCCTCTGCAGCGCATGGCCGCGGAAGATCTCATCTCGGTGGTGTTCCCGGATCAGATCGCCTGCGCCGAGAATCTCACCGGCGAGCGCGAGATTCCGGATCATCCGCTGGTGAACCAGACGCTGCGCGACTGCCTGCACGAAGCGATGGACGTCGATGGGCTGGTGAACCTGCTGGCGGCGATGGAGCGTGGGGAGAAGCGCGTGATCGCGCGCGATCTGCCGCATCCTTCGCCGCTTGCGCAGGAGATCCTGAGCGCACGCCCGTATGCGTACCTCGACGATGCGCCGCTCGAGGAGCGACGCACGCAGGCGGTGGCCTCGCGACGCTGGCTCGATCCGCAGACCGCAGCCGATCTCGGCAAGCTCGATCCGAAGGCGATCGAGGCGGTCCGCGAGGAAGCGTGGCCCGCGGCCGAGAATGCTGACGAGTTGCACGATGCGCTCATGTCCGTAGGCGCGATTCGCGAGCAGGAAGGTCTCGAAGCCGGCTGGGCCTCGCTGTTCGAGCAGCTCGTCGCGGACCGTCGCGCCGCGATGCTGAGCGAGGGCGAGCACCGGTTCTGGGTCGCTGCCGAGCAGCTGCCGATGCTCTCGGCGCTGTATCCCGACGCGAAGATCACCGAGGGCATCGCGGCTCCCGCCGAGTTCGCCGCACGGAGCTGGACTCCCGACGTAGCTCTGGTGGAGCTCGTGCGCGGACGTCTGCAGGCCGTCGGCCCCGTCACTGCCCAGGCTCTCGCGCAAACGCTGGCCGTGTCGCAGTCCTCGATCGAGTCGGCACTCGGTGCGCTGGAAGTCGAGGGCTTCGTGCTGCGCGGCAGCTTCACGCCGGAGGCGCGTGACATCGAGTGGTGCGAGCGTCGCCTGCTGTCGCGCATCCACCGCTACACCATCAAGACCTTGCGCGCGGAAATCGAGCCCGTCACCACCGCGGACTTCATGCGCTTCCTGCTCGAGTGGCAGGGCGTGACACGGGAGCCGCGGCCGCAAGGCGTCGAAGCGCTGGCCGGGATCGTCGAGCAGCTCGAAGGCTTCGAGGCGCCCGCCGCCGCATGGGAGTCCGACGTTCTGCGCGTGCGCATGCAGGACTACGACCCCAACTGGCTCGACAGCCTGTGTCTTTCGGGTCGCGCAACCTGGCAGCGTCTCACACCGCCGAAGGCCGCGACGGGCGGACCCGTGCGCGCCACGCCGATCACGCTCCTCACGCGCAAGAACTCGGCGCTCTGGCACAGCCTCGAAGAGCAGGGCATGGACGAGACTTCGCTGTCGCATCCGGCACGCGCGATTCTCGACTATCTGCGCGCACACGGTGCGTCGTTCTTCGACGAGATCGTGAGCGGGGCCGGCATCCTGCATGCGCAGGGCGAGGAGGGGCTGGGCGAGCTGGTCGCGGCGGGCCTCGTGAACTCCGACAGTTTCAGCGGCCTGCGAGCCCTGCTGATGCCCGCCGAGCGCAAGCGAAAGCTCGCCGCGCGGCGCCGACGCATCGCGCTGTTCGGACTGGAAGACGCGGGGCGCTGGAGTCTCACGCGACGCAAGTCGCCCCAGCCCGACGCGGAGGCGGTGGAGCAGCTCGCGTGGATTCTGTTGCGCCGCTATGGCGTCGTGTTCCGCCGCATGCTCGCGCGCGAGGCGGACCGCCTGCCGCCGTGGCACGCGCTGCTGCGCGCCTATCGCCGGCTCGAAGCGCAGGGCCTCATTCGCGGCGGTCGTTTTGTCGCCGGTGTGAGCGGAGAGCAATTCGCCACGCCCGAGGCGGTGGTCGCCTTGCGCGCGGTGCGGCGTCGGCCGCTCGACGGCGCACTCGTCTCGCTCTCCGCGGCCGATCCACTCAACCTCACCGGTCTATTGCTGCACGGAACGCGCGTTCCGGCGCTCGCCGGCAACCGGATCCTGCTGCGCGACGGCGCGGCGGTCGCTTTGCACGCGGGCGGTGAAACGCAGTTCCTGATCTCGCTCGACCCGGAGGCGGAGTGGAATGCGCGCAACGCGCTGCTCCGCCCGCGCGTGCACGCCGCTTCCGCACGCCCCAGTTAGGAACCTGCTTCGGCGCGCTACAGCGCCACGCGTGCGCCGGTCATCCACACGCCACCTTTCTCGCCTCCCGGCCGGAGGCCGGGAAGGGTGGTGTCGTAGCGAAGGTCGCAGCGGTAATACGCCCCATACAACCGCACGCGGGCGCTGGTGCGATAAGAGAGCGCGAATTCCATCGCGCCGAGCCTCTCGATTTCCCCTGCAAACACTTTCTGGGTCGTGCCGGCGCGCTGGTAGTACGCGCCCGCCGTCCATGGGCCGGTCTCGTAGCTCGCGCTCGCCACCGCGCCCCATGCCCTGGAATGACGCTTCCGGTCCGACGGATCCGCGTCGAAATGTCCCACGACGTTCGAGCGGTTCCAGGTCGCGCCCAGGCCCAGCATGATCCCGTCAGCGAGTTGCAGGGTCGATCCGAGGTGAACGGAGTACTGATCGCCGTTCTGCAGATCGCGGCGCCCGCGCGCGTACGTCATCGATCCGCCGATGCGCAGGATGTCCGCGGACCACCGGCTTTCGTGCGTCATGCCCGCCTGGTACAGCTTGCCGAAACGCAGGTCGTAGGCTTCGGGCGAATAGGCAACGCCAGCGCGCAGTCCGGACTGCTGCGGCGAGGCGTAGAGGAGCCGCGCCGACGGATCTTCCGCGAGCGAGGCGGCGAATCCGAGCGAGGCGAGACCGTCGATCTGTGCTGCCAGGTCGCGCGGCACGAACGCACCCTGCAGGCGGCCCGCGGGATCCAGGCTCGGTCCCGAGGTCACCCCGAACGGGGAGGTGATCAGGCGATAGCGTTCCGTGCGAGCGGCAAGATCCTCGTCACTGCCCAGCAGGTTGCGCGCTTCGGCCTCGAACGCGGGACCGCGGTCGCCGCGACCCAGCAGCCAGCCGGGCCAGTCCCACGCGCTGGCGGGGCCGGGCACGGTCGTCGCTTTCCACGCCGCCTCCGACCCCGCCAGCTTGTCGGCATCGTCCGGTGTCCGGGTTGCGGCACCAGCGGCAGGTAGCGCAAAGCCGAGAAGCCAGACGATTCCGAGGAAACTGTTTCGTTGCATCCTGCATTGAGAGAAGCACTAACCATGCCACTGCGCGTGCAGTTGCTGGCACGCGGGCGCCGGTTGCATCGCTTCGAGCGAGGGACCGACGGCGGATTCCTACGGCCCGCGCAAGTTGATTCCTGTTCGTCCGACAAGCGACCTCGCGGCGCGCCTCGCAGCGGTCGGCCGGCGCCCGGTGTCGGCGACGGTTTGCACCCGCTGGTGGCAGAAATTACAGGCAATGGTGCCGCCTGGCGTGGCGCGCAGCAGCAAGCGATCTCCCGACTTTCGCATGACGCAAACGTCACGCACCGGGCGTATAAGCCAACGCTCCACCGTGCCCACCGGCGCGGTGAACAAGGGGAACAATCCAAAACATCGGAACCGCTGGCGCGCCGACGCGACGCGGTCGCGTTGCAGGGACTCGAGGTCGCGCTGCCGCCGGCAGCTCCTGTTCAACGGGAGATGACCATGGATCGACGCAAAGATGGAGTGGTGAAGGGCGGCATCAGCGCCGCAGGGTTGGATCGCCGCGCATTTCTGCAAGCGGGCGCACTCGCCGGTGCGGGTGCGGCGCTCACGCCGCTCGCGGCCGACGCGCAGTCCGGCAATGACTCGAGTCGCATCGCGTTCCACGACGACCACGACCGCGACATCGCCGGCGCGAGCATCGCGGAGCTGCAGCGCAAGATGGCCTCCGGCCGGCTGCGCTCGCGCGAGCTGGTCGAGATCTACCAGCGCCGCATCCGCGCCATCGACAAGGGGCTGGATCTCGACGCGGTGCTGACACTCAACCCGGACGCCGAGCGCATCGCGCACGACCTGGATCGCGAGCGTCGTCGCAACGGGCCGCGCGGTCCGCTGCATGGCATTCCGATCCTGCTGAAGGACAACATCGACACCGGCGATCGCATGCAGACCACCGCGGGCTCCCTGGCATTGGCCGGCGCACCCGCGCTCCAGGACTCCACCATGGCTGCGCGCCTGCGCGCCGCCGGCGCAGTGATCCTGGGCAAGGCGAACCTGTCCGAATGGGCCAACTTCCGCGGCTTCGCCAGCTCGAGCGGCTGGAGCGGCGTTGGCGGTCAGTGCCGCAACCCGCACATCCTGGATCGCAATCCCTGCGGCTCGAGCTCCGGTTCGGCTGCGGCGGTCGCGGCCGCTCTGGCATCGGTCGCGCTCGGTAGCGAGACCGACGGCTCGATCGTGTGTCCGTCGGGTCAGTGCGGCGTCGCGGGCATCAAGCCGACGGTTGGACTCACGAGCCGTGCCGGCGTGGTGCCGATCTCCTTCACGCAGGACACGGTCGGGCCGCATGGCCGCACCCTCGCCGATGCCGCTACCGTGCTCGGAGCGCTCACGGGCGTGGACCCGCGCGACTCCAAGACCGCGAACAGCGCGGGTCGGTTCTTCAGCGACTACCGCCAGTTCCTGAACCCGAACGGCCTCGCCGGCGCGCGCATCGGCATCGCCCGTCAGTTCACCGGTGTCACCACCGAGACCGACGCGGTGTTCGAGGCTGCGGTGCAGGTGATGCGCGATGCGGGCGCCGTGGTGATCGATCCGGTCGAGATTCCCTCGTTCGACGAGTTCAACGCGGACCAGTCGGAGATCATCGTCCTGATCTTCGAGTTCAAGCGCGACCTCAACGCGTATCTCGCCACGCGCAGCGGCGTGCCGGTGACGAGCCTCGCGGACGTGATCCAGTTCAACCGCGACAACGCGGACGCGGAGCTGAAGTTCTTTGGCCAGGAGCTGATGGAGCTGGCGCAGGACGAGATCTTCAGCGAGGCGGACTATCTGCAAGCCCTGGTGCGCGGACCGCAGCTGGCCGGGCCGGAAGGGATCGACGCGACGCTCGCGGCGAACAATCTCGACGCGATCGTGGCGCCGACCAATTCGCCGGCGTGGCCGATCGACCTGATCAACGGCGATGCGTTCCTGTTCGGCAGCTCAGGCTTCGCGGCAGTGGCGGGCTATCCGCTCGTCACGGTCACGGGCGGCTACTCGTTCGATCTGCCGGTGGGCATCACGTTCATGGCCTCCGCGTGGAGCGAGCCGACGCTGATTCGCATCGCGTCGGGCTTCGAGGCCGCGGCGGACGTGCGGCGCCGGCCGCGCTTCCTCAGGACGTTCAACGACGAAGCGGCACTGCGGTCGCTCACCGCGGCTGAAGCTTCGCGCAGCGCCTTCGCGGCACGCACGAGTGGCGCCATGCAGCGTCACGGTGCGAAGCTCGATTCGTACCTGGTGCCGCGCCTGCGCAAGCCGATGCATCTCTGAGCGGCGTACGAAGAAGGGGGCTCACAGCCTGCGGCCGGCGGCGAACCCGCCGGCCGTTTTTTTCTGTCTCACGACGGTCGGCGCGACACGGGGAACTACATTTCGATCACGGATTGATC
>DASTQG010000382.1:0-2478 GCA_035761885.1 Steroidobacteraceae bacterium
GCGAGTAGTCGCTGCCCGGCGCATAGCGCGCGCTCCATTTCGCGCCGGGGACGGCTTCGCGCGCGAAGCCCTCGAGCGGCGTCCAGCAGCCCATGTCGAGCGTCTGGCGCACGTTGGCATCCGCCGCGTTCCAGAGGATGCGCCCGCGGCCCGGCACGATGCGGATGAGCTGGTGGAACTGGCGCTGGATGGCGGCCACGTCCGGGAAGATGTCGGCGTGGTCGTACTCGAGGTTGTTGATGACGACGGTGCGCGGGCGCAGGTGCACGAACTTGGAGCGCTTGTCGAAGAACGCGGTGTCGTATTCGTCCGCCTCGATCACGAAGAACGGCGCGCTGCCCAGACGCGCGGTGGTGCCGAAATTTCCCGGCACTCCGCCGATCAGGAAACCCGGATCGAGCCCCGCGTGCTCGAGGATCCAGGCGAGCGCGCTCGAGGTGGTGGTCTTGCCGTGAGTGCCCGTGACGGCGAGCACCCAGCGATCGCGCAGCACGTGCTCGGCTAGCCACTGCGGACCGGACGTGTACGCCAGGCCCCGGTCGAGCACGTGCTCGATGAGCGGATTGCCGCGCGTCATCACGTTGCCCACCACGATCATGTCGGGCACGGGCTCGAGCTGCGCGGGATCGAAACCCTCCGTGAGCTCGATGCCGAGTTGCGCGAGCTGCGTGCTCATGGGCGGATAGACGTTCTTGTCCGAGCCGGTCACGCGATGACCGCGCGCCTGCGCGAGCGCGGCGATGCCGCCCATGAACGTGCCGCAGATGCCGAGGATGTGTACGTGCATGTCTTAAGAGACGGCCGGCGGGCCGAACAGGCGCAGTGCTATGAAGTATTCACTCAGTGCATACAGGAACGTGAGCACGATCGCGGGCAGCAGGCGGATCTCCAGCGCGCTGCGCAGGATGTGCGACACCACCAGCAGGTACCAGATTCCCGAAGCCAGCAGCGCCAGCATTGCCGGCCATGCCAGCGGACTCTCCTGCCCGATCCTGAGCAGCACCAGTTGCGCCACGATCACGATCGGCGAGAGCACGATTCCCGCACCCATGAAAGCGGTGGCGCTCTGCCAGAAGCGGTCCTTGTGCCGAAAGAGCGCGAGCAGCAGCCAGATCCACGCGAGTGCCAGCGAAAGCTCCAGCAGCGTGCGTCCGAAGAGCGGCGTCGCCGGGCGATTCTTGACGTCGGCGAGCGCCATTTCCAGGGCGCTGCCGAGCGTGAGGCTCAGCGCGAAATAACCGAGCACCGTGAGAGCCAGCAGCAGCCGCGAGGCCGGCAGGTCCTGCGGGCCCTTGCGCCACAGAACGATGTCGATGAACACCTTGAAGAGGGCCAGCATCGGACGATTGCAGTGGATGGGACGGGCAATGGTAATGTGCGCGGGCATTGTACACGGCACCCGCTCCATGACCCCGTTCGAGTTCATCGATCGCAGCGACAACCTGGCGCAAGTGCTCGCACGACTGTCCGGCGAGCGCGAAATCGCGCTCGACACGGAGTTCATGCGCGACCGCACGTTCTATCCGCGCCTGTGCCTGGTGCAGCTGGCAACGCCCGAGGCGGTCTGGTGCATCGATCCGCTGGCGATCGAGGATCTCACGCCCCTGGACCCGCTGCTCGCCGATGCGAGCCGCCGCAAGGTGGTGCACGCCGCCCGGCAGGATGTCGAAGTGCTGCTCACGCGCTGCCGCGAGCTGCCAGTGAACATATTCGACACGCAGGTTGCTGCGGCCCTCCTCGGCATGCCGCCGCAGATCGGTTACGGCGACCTGGTGCAGCGCGAGCTCGGGGTGCAACTGGAGAAGGCGCACTCGCGCACCGACTGGACGGTGCGGCCGTTGAGCGCGGAGCAGCTCGACTACGCGGCCGAGGACGTGTGCCACCTGCCGCCGCTCGCGGCGGCGCTGCATCGCGACCTCGAGGAGCGCGGTCGCCTGCACTGGTTCGAGTACGAGATGAAGCGCATCACCGAGCCTGCGCTGTATCGCGTCGAGCCGGACGAGGCGTGGCGGCGGCTGAAGGGTCTGGATGCGCTGGATGCGCGCCGCGTGGAAGTGGCCAAGGCACTCGCGCGCTGGCGCGAGCATCGCGCCATGACGCGCGACCGCCCGCGCGGCTGGATCCTCGCGGACGATGCGCTCTACGACATCGTGCGGGCCTTGCCGGAAACGCCCGAGTCCCTCGCCGCGATCCGTTCCTTGCCGCGCGGCGTCCTGGAGAAATGCGAGGCCGAGCTGCTCAAGGCAGTGACCGCCTCACAGCATCTCGGCGCCGCGCCGCCCCGCCGCCGCGAGCGGCCGGATCCGGAGCGCGAGCGTCAGCTCAAAGTGCTGTCGGCCGTGGTGCGCAAAGCGGCGGAAGAAGCGGGCGTGAGCCCGGAAGTGCTGGCCACCCGGCGCGACCTGCAGAACCTGGTCAACGGGCGGCACGACATCGAACCGCTGAAGAACTGGCGTCGCGCGATCGTCGGCGACGCCC
>DASTQG010000383.1:0-5741 GCA_035761885.1 Steroidobacteraceae bacterium
TCGCTGCGCGCGACGAACCGGCGAAGATCAGGAGAAGTGCGGACAAGAAGCAGCAGAGCGCGTTTCGCATTGCAGACCCCGACGTGACGATGGAGAACGATAGACAGCCGCGGGGGATGCTCGAGGTGGGAACCTCCCCTCTTGCCACGGCTGCCTATCACGCGCAGCGCAGGGTCCGCACGCGCACCCATAGAGTGGTGCACCGGGATTTTCGGGCCCCTGCCCGGGAGAAAAGAATCGTCGGGGAAAAAGGGCGTGTGGCCCTCAGTGCGCGAAATCCTTCGCGAGCGCGGCCGAGAGCGCCCGAAGCAATCCGGCGCCATCGCCCCGCCAGGCGCTGCCATGCATGCAGGCCAGGGTCGTCGGGCGCTCACTCGCGATCCGCTCGAGGATCGACGCGGTCTGCGGCGAGTGGGCGAAGTAATCCATCGGCGCACGGAAGCTCTCGCTCGGGCCGAAGATGTCCGATTCCGTGAGAGGCTCCTCGCCCTTGCCGCCTTGCGTGAAGAGATCGCCGCAAAAGAACGTTCGCGTCGTGGCCTCGAGCATCAGGCCGCAGTCCCAGCCGTGCGGCATGTGCGGCGTGTCGTACCAGCGCATCGTGTGACGACCGAGCTGCAGTTCTTCGCCGTCGGTGAGGACCCGCGGCGCGCGGTCCGCGTAATCTCCGATCGCCACCATCGCCCCGATCCGGCCGCAGACCGGCTCCGCTCGCGGGGCAACCGCGAGCAGCTGGTTCAGCGCGCCGCATTCGTCGGCTTCGAAGTGCGACAGGCCGACGTACTGCAGCCGCTCGACCGGCATGACGGCGGCGATGGCCTCGCGCACCAGCGGAAACATCTGCCGCATGCCCGAGTGAAACAGCATCGGTGCGTCGTCCACGATCAGGTACTGGTTGAAGCTGAAGTGGCCCACGCCCGGAAACTCGACCGGCGTGTTGATGCGGTAGATGCCCTGTGCGATTTCGTGGACGTTCGTGCCGGACTGCGTATTCGTGATCATGATCGCCCTCTGTTGACTCGCGTGGCCGAACCGCACCACGTGCACACCCTAAGACCCACGCCGGCCGATGACAACCGCGTGAGAGACATGCTTGAACGTGTGAGCCGGCCGGCTGGGTTTACACGCTCGCAGGCGATACGCCGCCTGTCGCGCTGAGCTAGTATCCCTTCCATCACCTCGTTCGAGGCGGAGAGCTCCATGCGCTTGCTTGCGGTTGCCTTGCTCCTTTCGTTCGCTTTCGAAGCGTCCAGCGCAGAACCCACCCAGGCGGTGCTGGTGACCGGCGCCAGTACCGGCATCGGGCGCAAGATCACCGAGCACCTCGCCGCGAAGGGATACTTCGTCTATGCGGGAGCGCGCAAGCAGGCGGACCTGGAGGCGCTGAACGCGCTGGAGAACGTGCAGGCACTGCAACTCGACGTCACGAAGCAGGAGGACATCGACGCCGCCCTCGCAACCGTCACCAAGGGCGGCCGCGGCCTGCACGGCCTGGTCAACAACGCCGGCATCGCGACGATCGGTTCGGTGGCCGACACCAGCATGCAGGAGTTTCACCTGCTCATGGACGTGAACGTCTACGGTCCTTATCGCATGGCCAAGGCCTTCACGCCGCTGATCGCGCAGAGCAAGGGCCGCATCACCAACATCGGCTCGATCTCCGGAATCCTCGCGCCGCGCGACCTGTCCGCCTACGCCATGAGCAAGCACGCCATCGAGGCCTTCACGGATTCGCTCGCCCTGCAGCTCGCGCCGCTCGGCGTCGAGGTGAACGTGGTCGAGCCGGGCAATTACGACTCGGACATCGGCAGGAACGCGGCGTTGCGCACCGGCCAGGACAGCCGCTTCACCGATCGCAGCAAGTACAAGAAGCCCGACGAAGTGGCTGCCGCCGTCGAGCTGGCGCTGTTCGAGGACAAACCGAAGCGCCGCTACATGGTGGTTCCGGAGCAGCGCGAGGCGGAGGTCACGATCCGCAAGCAGATCGAGCAGCTGGTGCAGCTGAACGAAGGCCACGCCCATTCATACGATCGCGACGCGCTGGTGAAGATGCTCGACGAGGCCCTGGCGAAGGCTCGGCCAGCGGAAAAACGGCCCTGAGCCCGATCCGGCGCGGCGCGCTCACGCGCTCGGGCGTCGCCAGCGCTCCAGCCATCGGTCCAGCGCGCCGGCGAACGATTCCTTGAGCCGATCCGTCAGCGCGCGGTAACGCCATTGCCGGGCCTGCAGTTCGTTCGACAGCGCCTCGTCGCGCATGAAGAGTTGCGCGGCTTCCTCGGCGAGCCGCGGGTCGAGCGCTTCCTGGTTCGCCTCCAGGTTCCACTTGAAACTCCAGCGATCGAGGTTGCTCGAGCCCACCGAGACCCAGTCGTCGCACAGGATGAGTTTCGCGTGCACGAAGCGTGGCTGGTATTCGAAGATGCGCACGCCGTTGCGCAGGAGCTTGCCGAAGAAGCGCCGCGCCGCGTGGCGCACCAGCGGATGATCGGTCTTCGGCCCCGGACCCAGCAGCCGCACGTCGACGCCGCGCCTGACCGCCACGCGCAAGGCCTTGCGCAGGCGGTGCGAGGTGACGAAATACGCACTCATGATCCAGACGCGACGGCGCGCCGCGCCGACGCGCTCCAGCACGCTTGCCGCCAACGCCGAGCGCTGCCAACCGGCGCTCGCCACCAGTCGACCCACGCCCTCGCCCGCCGCGCGTGGTTCGCGCGCCGACACCGGCGGCGCCGGGCGGGCGACCCGGCGGCGGAACGTCCCCGCGAACAGGCGTTGCCAGTCCTGCACGACGGGGCCGCGGATCTCCACCATGAGGTCGTGCCAGGCATCGGGCGACGCCTCGTCATCGAATGCATCAGTGAGTCCCGCGCCGCCGACGAAGGCCACCTCGTCGTCGACCACGAGCAGCTTGCGATGATCGCGCAGCAGGTTCGCCAGCCGCTTGCGCCAGCCGAGCGTGTTGTAGTCGGCGAGGTGAACACCGGCCGCGACCAGCCGCTGGCGGTCGCCCCACGCGAGTCTCAGAGCGCCGAACGCATCGACCAGGAAGTAGACCTCGACACCGCGGGCGCGGGCACGGACGAACGCCTCGATGAAACGACCGGTCACCACGCCCGACTGCACCAGGTACATCTCCAGCAGCACGAACGAGCGCGCCGCCTCGATCGCTGCCAGCATGCGCGGAAAGAACTCGCGGCCGTCCTCGAGCAGGCGAAAGGAATTGCCCTGCGTCCACTGCGAAGTCCAGGCGGACGGCACTGCGGTGACTGCGTGTGGCTGCCTCACGAGGTGTGAGTCTATGTGCTGTGACGGTTGAGCGCGCGTAGAATCGACCTGCCCTGCCGAGGGAGGGCACTCGCAGCCAGGATGCACGGGCATGGAGAACCTCGTCGAAGCTCCAGCACTGCCGGCCCGTAAAGAGCCGCGCCGCCTGCGCATTCCCGCGGTTTTCCAGACGGTCCGCGGCCGCATGGTGTTCTGGGTGCTCGCGGTCACCGTGCCCATCTACGCGGCCGCCCTGTTCATGTCCTACGAAGCATCGGCCCGGCGCCTGGAAGCCGCGGCGAAGCGGGATTCCGACGAATTGGCGGCGCGCCTCGCGGCGGGCATCGATTCCGTGATCCGCTCCATCGAAGGCGGCGTGCGGACCGTCGCCGGCCAGTTGGAAGAGGTGGATCCGCCGCGCGAGCAGTATCTGGCGCGCATCCGCGGCATTCTCGCGGCCTGGCCCGACGTCTACGGTTCCACGATCGCGGTCGAAGTGGGCGCGGAACCGGGCACGCAGCCGTTCGCTCCATATCTCTTTCGTCAGGGGAGCGGGACCGCCTACTCCGACCTCGCGCTGGAAAGCTACAACTATCGCCAGTTGCCGTGGTACCGGCGCGCCGCCGACTCGGGCCGGCCCGTCTGGTCCGAGCCGTATTTCGACGCCGGCGGCGGCGAGATCTGGATGGTCACCTACTCCGTGCCCTTCTTCCGCAGGCTCGCCGACGGCGAGCGGCCGCTGGTTGGCGTGGTCACCGCGGATCTCGATCTCAAGTGGGTCGAGCAGGCGGCCGCGCAGGTCACGCTCGGTCCGAACAGTGTCGGCTGGCTCGCGTCACCGCCTGGAGAGCGGTCGTTCGTCACGCCGATCGGCGACACTCCGCAACGCATCCGCAGGCAGGAGACCTACCTCGACGTCGACAAGGTTCGCGAGGTGGGCGAGAGGATGCTGGCGAACGGCCTCACGTTCGAGCTCATGCCGCCGACTGTCGCGCCACAGCCCGCATACCTCGCCGTGCACGACATCGATACCCTCGGCTGGCGCCTGATGCTGGCGGTGCCGCGCAGCGAGGTGCTCGCGCAAGCGCGCGAGTTGCTCAATCGGCAGCTCCTGCTCGGAGCGGCCGGCTTCGTTCTGCTGATCACCGCGATCTCGCTGGTCGCGGCCGGGATCAGCCGGCCGCTGCACGCGCTGGCGGAGTCCGTGGGCCGCGCCGACGACCTCGACTTCCGCCTGCCCGAGGGCGCGCGGCGCGACGAGATCGGTGTCCTGACCGAAGCGTTGCGACGCATGCGCGACGCCTTGCAACGCCACATCCAGTTGCGGGCCGAGAGCCTCGCGGCGCAGACCAGCCTCGAGCGCGAGCTGCAGATCGCCAGGAGCATCCAGCAGTCGATGCTGCCACGGCACGACTCGGTGACGCTGCCGGTGTCCGCCCGCATCGGCGCGACGCTGCTGCCGGCCAAGCAGGTCGGAGGCGATCTGTACGACTATTTCGCCGTCGGGGAGGACGCGCTGTTCTTCGTCATCGGCGACGTTTCCGACAAAGGCGTTCCCGCGGCGCTGTTCATGGCGCGGCTCTCGGCACTGATCCGCGTGATGGGTGCGAAAGGCGAGCTGCCGAACAAGCTGCTGTCGCAGATCAATGCGCGCCTGGCGGAGGGCAACGATGCCTGCATGTTCGTGACGGTCGGGTGCGGGCTCCTGCATTTCAAGACCGGGCGCATGCGCTACGCGAGCGCCGGGCACGAGCCGCCGCTGCTGCGCGCCGTGGACGGCACCGTGCATCCGCTGGTGACGCACAACGGGCCTGCCATCGGAATCGAAGGGGACGTGGAATACGAGCTGCTGGAATCGTTCATCGCGCCGGGCGATGCGCTCGTGCTCTACACCGACGGTGTCACCGAGGCGTCCACCGAGGACGGCACGTTGTTCGGGAACGACCGGCTCGGGATCCTGCTGGGCCAGGGCTCCGACGGCGATCCCGACGTGATCGTCAAGCAGATCGTCGATGCGGTCGCCACGCACGCGTCCGGATTTCACGTGACCGACGACCTCACCGTGCTCGCGATCAGCATCCATCCGCGCGGCGTGAAGTCATGGACCGAGGGCGACTCGACGCACTGGCTCATCGAGCCGGAGATCTCCGCCGCCGGCATCCAGCAGGCGCAGCGCTGGCTGCATGCGATCCTGGCGGCGCGCGGCGTCGTCACGCCCAGCCGCATCGGCGATGCCGAGCTGATCGCCGAAGAACTGCTGACCAACGTCGCGCGGGCCGTGCAGGTGCGCGCGCGTGAAGCGTACTACTCGCTCGAATGCGCCCTCAGGCCACGCGAAATCGTGTTGACCGTGCGCGACAACGGACCGCCCTTCGATCCGCTGGCGCGCTCGAGCCCGAAGCTGGACGTCGACATCGCGGAACGCGGCATCGGCGGGCTCGGCATCGCCATCGTCCGGGAGCTGGCCGACTCGTGCC
>DASTQG010000384.1:0-8257 GCA_035761885.1 Steroidobacteraceae bacterium
TGGCGATATTGGCCTCCTGCCAATATCGCCAATACCGCAACCCCGGCACCCGTCTTACGCGGCACCCGTCTTACGCGACGCTGGAGGCCACCGCCCGCGCGTGCACCAGCTGCATCAGGCGCTCGCCGATGCGTTCCAGGGGCAGCAGCTCCTCGACGGCGCCTGCGTGCCAGGCTGCCCCTGGCATGCCCCAGACCACGCTGGTGGCCTCGTCCTGGGCCAGCGTGGCTGCTCCGCTTTCACGCATCTCGCCGAGCGCAGCGGCCCCGTCCTTGCCCATGCCGGTCAGGATGAGACCGATCGCATTGCTGCCGGCGTTCTGCGCCACCGAGCGCAACATGACGTCCACGGAAGGCTTGTGGCGGTTCACCGGGGAGCCGTCGTTGAGCTCGCAGCGCAGCTGCGTGCCGTCGCGCACCACGAGCAGGTGCCGGTCGCCCGGCGCGATGTAGACGTGGCCCGGCAGGATCTGCTGGCCGTCCTTCGCCTCCGTCACCGTCATGGCGCAGCTGGCATTCAGCCGCTCCGCGAACGAGGCGCTGAACGCGGCCGGAATGTGCTGCGTCACGACGATCCCTGGCGTATCGGGTGGCAGCTCCACGAGCACGGCGCGGATGGCCTCGGTGCCGCCGGTCGACGCCCCGATCGCGATGAGCTGGTCCGTCGTGCGAAAACGCGGCGCTGCGCGCCGCGGCAGGACCGCATCCGCCGAATGCCTGGGCTGCGCCACGCGCGTCTCGTCGAGGGGCCGCACGCGTGCACCGGCCGCCGCCTTCACCTTGGCGGCGATTTCCTCCGCGTAATCGAGGATCGCGTGCGAGGTGTCGATGCGCGGCTTGGCAATGAAGTCCACCGCGCCCATCGACAGCGCCTGCAGCGTCACGTCCGCGCCCGCCTGCGTGAGCGAGGAACACATCACGACGGGCATCGGGCGCAGTCGCATGAGGTTGCGCAGGAAGCTGATGCCATCCATGAGGGGCATCTCGATGTCGAGCGTGAGCACGTCGGGATTGAGCCGCTTGATCTTGTCGCGCGCCACGTAGGCGTCGGTGGCCGTGCCGACCACCTCGATCTGCGGATCGCGCGCCAGGATGTCGCTCAGCACCCGCCGCATGAGCGCGGAGTCGTCGATCACCAGCACGCGCGTGCGCCGGCTCATCGGAACAGCTCCACTTCGCCGGCGCGCGGGGCGATGAACTTCAGGTCCTGCAGGTAGGTCTTCTCGCGGTCGAACAGCGTGCTGTTGTGCAGCTTCACGAGCTTGCGCACCCGCACCTTGCCGGTGGTCGGGAAGTAGTGGACCTTGCGCGGGTACTGATCGCCCACGTCCTCGCCGAGGATCGCGAAACCCTCGATGCGCAGGAACTGGCGCACGAACTCGATGTTGCGCGCGCCGATGTCGGTCTTGCTGTCGACGACCCGCCCGCCGCCCACCACCTTGAACTCGAGGTTCTCGCGCCGACCGCCGCACTTGAGGATGTCGTTGATCAGCCGTTCCATCGCGACGTTGCCGTAGCGCGTGGCGGCGCTCGCGCCGCTGTCCCACGCGCTCGGGCCCGGCGAGCCGTCCAGCGGCAGCATGAAGTGGTTCATGCCGCCGACGCCGAGCACGCGATCGCGCACGCACGCCGAAACGCACGAGCCGAGCACGGTGCACACCATTTCGCCGCGGTGGGTCACGTAGTACTCGCCGGGCAGGAGCTTGGCGGCGAACACGCCGTTGGAAGGATCCCAGTAGCGACGGATGTGCGCGAACTGCGGCAGCGCCGGCGGCAGGCGCGTCTCGTCGGTGCTCATGGCAGGCGCCGCCAGGTCGACTTGCCGATCAGCTCGTAGTGATCGCAGATGCGAAACAGCGTCTCCGAGTGGCCGATGTAGAGGTGCGTGCCCGCGCTCTGCAGGTGCGCGAAGCGCTCGAACAGGGTGCGCTGCGTTTCCTTGTCGAAGTAGATGACGACGTTGCGGCAGAAGATCGCATCGAACGGCCCGCGCATCGGCCAGGGCTCGATCAGGTTCAGCTGCTTGAAGGTCACCAGGCGCGACACTTCCGGCACGATGCAGGCCGCATCGCCCCCGCTGACCTTGAAGAACCGCTCGCGCCGCTGCGCCGGGATCCGCTCCAGCCGCTCGAGCGGGTACACGCCCGTGCGTGCCGCGGCCACGACACTCGAGTCCAGGTCGGTGGCGAGCACGCGCACGTCCCAGCCGGTGAGCTGGCCATACACCTCGCGGATCACCATGGCGATCGAGTAGGGCTCCTCCCCCGTGGAGCAGCCCGCGGACCAGATGCGGATGCGACGCGTGGCCTCGTTCGCGCGCAGGAGCGAGGGCAGCACCTCGCGCGCCAGGTGCTCGAAGTGATGCGGCTCGCGAAAGAACGAGGTGAGGTTGGTGGTGATGGCGTTGACGAATTCCTGCACTTCGCCGCCCTGCCCGCTCTGCAGCAGCTCGCAGTACTCGCGAAAGCTGTCGAGCTTCAGCCGGCGCAGCCTCCGGCTCAGGCGGCCGTACACGAGATCGCGCTTGGCTTCCGAGAGTGCGATGCCGGCATGGCGGCGCACCAGCTCGCAGAGAGCCGCGAAGTCCTCGTCGGTCATCTCGAACTGGCGCGCGAGCAGCGCGGTGGCCGATCCTTCGGTCATGGGGGAACCTTGGGCGCTCAGGCCGCGGCCTGCGCGGCTTCGACGCTCGTGTTGATGAGCATGTCGATGTCGAGCAGGATCACCATCTTCTCTCCCACGCTCGCCAGGCCCTTCACGAAGGCCGTGTCGACGTTGCCCGTCACCTCGGGCGGCGGGCGGATCGCATCGGCCGGCACGTTGTAGACCTCGCTGACCGCATCCACCACGATGCCGACGGTGCGCTCGCCGCGCTGACCGTCGACCTTCACCACGATCACGACAGTGGTCGGACCCGGCGGCACGGGCTCGAGCGCGAAGCGGCGGCGCAGGTCGACGATCGGCACCACGGCGCCGCGCAGGTTGATGACGCCGAGCACGAACTCGGGCGCCTGCGGCAGGCGCGTGACCTTGTCCCAGCCCTTGATCTCCTGCACGCGCAGGATGTCGACCCCGTATTCCTCGCCCGCCAGCAGAAAGGTGAGGAACTGGTTTCCCGCACGACCTTGTTCGGCACTCATCGCGGCACCGGCCTAGAACTCGTTCCACTCGTCGTCGCTGGCGGCCCTGGAGACCGCCGGCGTACTGCGCGTGGCCGGCGCGGGGCGCGCCTCGCGCTTGTTCCAGGCGCGGTTCGGGCCGCGGCGTTCGACCTGCACCGGCGCCGGCGGCGAAGGCTGCGCCGCGATCTTCACTTCGTTGCCGGTGCGATAGCGCGCCATCAGCTCGGCCAGGGAGCGGGCCTGCTCCTTCAACGCCTCGCTCGCCGCCGCGGCCTGCTCGACCACCGCGGCGTTCTGCTGCGTCACATCGTCCATCTGCGTGACCGAGCGGTTGACCTGCTCGATGCCCGCGCTCTGCTCGTGCGAGGCGGCGGAGATCTCGGCCACGATGTCCGCCACCTTCTTGACCGAGGCGACGATCTCCACCAGCGTGTGTCCGGACTGCTCCACCAGCCGCGAGCCGTCCGCGACTTTCGTCACGCTGTCCTGGATGAGCGTCTTGATCTCCTTCGCCGCGGTTGCGCTGCGGCCCGCGAGGTTGCGCACCTCGCTCGCCACCACCGCGAAGCCGCGCCCCTGCTCGCCCGCGCGCGCGGCTTCCACCGCGGCGTTGAGCGCGAGCAGGTTGGTCTGGAAGGCGATCTCGTCGATCACGCCGATGATGTCGGCGATGCGCCGGCTCGCATCGTTGATCTGCTGCATGGCCGTGACGGCGTTGCCGACCACGGCGCCGCCGCGCTCGGCCTGCTGGCGGGCGGCGAGCGCGAGCTGGTTCGCCTGGCTCGCGTTGTCGGCGTTCTGCTTGACGGTCGAGGTCATCTCTTCCATCGAGGAAGCGGTCTCCTCGAGCGAGGACGCCTGCTCCTCGGTGCGCTGGCTCAGGTCCGAGTTGCCGCGCGAGATCTCCTCCGATCCCATGCTCACCTCGGCGGCCGCGCCCTTGATGCGATCGATGATCTGTCCCATGTTGCCGAGCAGCTCGTTCAGGCCGCGGGCCAGGGATTCGAAGAAACCGGTCTTGCCGTTGAGCGACAGGCGCTGGCTCAGGTCGCCCTCGAGCGCGCGCGCCACGAGGTTCTTGATTTCCTCCTGCGCCTCCACCAGCTGCGTGCGGTCGGTCCACTCCACCACCACGCCCTGGCGCACGTTCTGCGCATCCATCACCGGGGTGGCGGAATACTTGTAGTGACGCGCACCCATGCGGATCGACTCTTCGTGCTTGGCGCTGAGCATCTCCAGGATCTCGCGCTGCTGCGCCGGATCCTTGAAGATCGACTCGACCGGCGATCCGACGATGCGGCTCGCCTCGAAGCTCGCGATCTCCTTGCGAAAGTCCGCCTGGCTTTCCGTGAACAGCTTCTGCGCCGCCTCGTTGAGATAGACGACCTCGAAGGAATCGTTGGCCACCAGGATGCTGGCCGCGCTCTTGTCGAGCGCGACGCGGATGCGCTGGTTCTCGGCTGCGACCTTGCGCTCGCGCTCGAGCTGCTCCTTGAGTTTCGCCTGCATGTGTTCGAGGGCCTGCAGCACCTGGCCCGACTCGTCCTCGGCCAGAACCCTGACCGGAGAGTTGTACTCGCCGCGCTCGATGTTGCCGAAGACCGTGACCGCCTGTGACAGCGAGCGAGTCAGCGCACGCGTGACCCAGTAGGCCACGGTGAGCGCGATCGCGAGCATCAGGACCGTGACGAGCACGCTCGTGGTGCGCGCCCACTGCGCTCGCGCGATGCGCTCGGCGAACATTTCCTGCAGCGGCGTCGCGACGGCGGCATGCAGCTGCTCGAATGATTCGCCGAACGGTGCACCCTTCTTCAGTGCCTCGGAGGCGCTGAACGTCGGCAGGAGCCCGGATACCACCGAGGTCGTGCTCCACTCCACGTAGTCCTTCAGATGCTGCGTGGACCTGGCGAGCTCGCCGCTCAGTACCGGTACCATGCGCTTGCGATAGCCCTGCGCCTCACCCACGATGCTGAGTTCGTGCTCGAGCGTCTGCACGCCGCGCTCGAGCTTGCTGGCCAGGTCCGAAACCGAGGCCGTGTCGTCCGCGGTCAGCTCGCGGTCGAGGGCGCCGAGCTGGGCGACGCGTGCGCGCAGCTCGCCGAAGTCGGCTGCCATGTCCGACATGCTGCCGACCAGCGCATGCTGCCAATAATGCACAGCCAGCTCGTCGTCGCGATTGAGCGCGAATTCCTCCGCGACCGTCTGGATGTGCTGGCGCAGCGCTGCCTGCAGAGCGGCGTGCCGCGCGATGCTTTCCGAGGCGCTGACCTCCGCGCCGCGCGAAAGCTCCGTCCATTGCGACTTGATTGCCGCCCACTCGGCGCCGAGCTTGCCCTCACTTTTGCCGAGCTGCGCGCGCACCTCCTCCTGCTGGACGAAGAGCCGGTCGATGTTCGTGGAATGCTCCGCGACCCGCGCCTTGGAATCCTCATCGCCCGCGGCGACGCCGATGCTGCTGGCCGCACGCCGCGCCAGGTGGTTGAGCGCCTCACCCAGCGCCATGTAGTACGCCAGGCCGTCGTTGCGCAGCTCGTTGTCGGCGATGTCGGCCTGCAGGCGCTTGCCGTAGCTCACGGCCAGGAACGCCAGTGGCAGGAGGGAGAGCGCCATGATCAGCCAGAGCTTGGAGCGCAGCTTCAGTCGCGAAAGGGCACGCATCGTCGCTTTGTCCTCGGTATTGCGCCCGCCCGGGGCGCGGCTCACGTGAGCGGGCTCACACGTCGCGTGTCGGCGCGGGACGGGGTTTCTTTAGCGGCGCACGGCCGTTTTCTTCAGGCGAATCAGAAGAGTTCGACGCGCGCAGGCTCGTCTTCGCCGTCCGTGTCCGCGTTCCGGCCGGACGGCGTGACGCCGTTCACAAGTTCCTCGAACAGACTGCGCTGTTCCTGCAGGCTGTAGCGGTCGCGGATGCGCTCGCCCATCGCGTTCCAGTGTTCGGGGTTGTGGCGCTGGCGCGGATCCTGCAGTGTTGCGGCGAGCTCCGCGAGGCCCGTGCGCACGTGTTGCAGGCGCTGCGTGAGAAGGTCGTGGAACTGGAACGCGACCACCGCGAGCTGCAGGCGTTCGAGCATCGCCGCGCAGTTGCGTTCGATGGTTGCGCGGTCGAGAGCCTGCGGCGCGGCCGCCGAGCGGTGCAGGCAATCCAGGATCTGGCGTGCTTCGTCCGACACCGCGAGCATGCAATGCGCGAGCGTGGCCACTGGCTGCTCGCTCTCGCGCACCGAGACCGACACCTGCGAAGCGAACAGCTCCAGGTAGCGCGCGAGGTCATCGCCAGGTGGCGCGGCATCGTTCGTCGGTCCGGGGCCTGCGTTGCGCTTGGTCATGGCACGCCCAGCGCCTCGCTCAAACCAATGATGGCGCTGGTCGCGCGCAGCGCTTCGGAGACTGCGCGCCACTCGAACGCAACGGAGCGCGCCTGCGCGGCTCGCCGGGCGGCGAGCAGGAGCTGAAGGCCCGCGGTGTCGGTGCTCGTCACGTCGGCGGCATCGATGAGTATTGGCCGCGCGTTGCTCGCGCAATCGCGCAGAGCCTCGGCGACCTCACCGACGCTGCGGATGTCGAAATGCGCCGGCAGCTTGAGCACGGCGGGCTGCTTCACGCGCGCCGACGCCCGCGGCTTCGAGACGCGCCGGGCCTGGATGCCGCGCCGGGTCGGCTTGCGAGCTGCTTTCTTCATGCGGCCGCCATGGGGCGTGGCGTGCGCGTGCGCTGCGAGCGCGCGAAGTTGCGGATGAGGCCTGGCACATCGATGATCGGCGCGACCGTGCCGTCGCCGAGGATCGTCGCGCCCGCGAGCCCTTCGACCTGGCGGAAGTTCGTCTCCAGGCTCTTGATGACCACCTGCTGCTGGGCGAGCAGGTCGTCGACGAGGATGCCGACGCGCGTGCCGTCCGACTCGACGACGACCAGCAGTCCCTCGGACGGATCGCGGCTGTCGGGCTCGATGCCGAACTGCTCGTGCAGGCGCACGATCGGCAGGTATTCGTCGCGCAATCGGAACAGCTCGGTGCGACCGGCCACCGCGCTCAGGCGCTCGCGTGGGATCTGGATGGTCTCGACGATCGCGACCAGCGAGATGATGTAGATCTCCGAGCCGCAGCGCACCAGCTGGCCGTCGAGGATCGCGAGCGTCAGCGGCAGCCGGATACGCACCGTGCTGCCCCTGCCTTCCACGGAAGTGATTTGCACATGGCCGCCGAGATCGGTGATGTTCCGCCGCACGACGTCCATGCCGACACCGCGCCCGGACACATCGCTCACCTGGTCCGCCGTGGAGAAGCCGGGCGCGAAGATCAGGTTCTGCACCTGCTCGTCGCTCAGCTCGTCGTTCGCGCCGACCAGGCCGCGCTCGCGGGCCTTGGCCAGGATGCGCGCGCGATTGAGCCCGGAGCCGTCGTCGCGCACCTCGACGACGATGCTCCCGCCCTCGTGATGGGCGTTCAGCTCGATGAGGCCGTTGGCGGACTTGCCCGCGGCCAGCCGCACGGCCGGACTCTCTATGCCGTGGTCGAGCGCGTTGCGCACCAGGTGCACCAGGGGATCGCCGATCTTCTCCAGCACGGTCTTGTCCAGCTCCGTGCCCTCTCCGATGAGCTTCAGTTCCACCTGCTTGCCGAGCCGGCGCGAAAGGTCGTGCACCAGGCGCGGGAAGCGATTGAAGGAAAAGCTGATCGGGAGCATGCGGATCTGCATGACGCTCTCCTGCAGCTCGCGCGTGTTGCGCGTGAGCTGCGCGAGGCCTTCGCGCAGCGCATCGATCTGGCTCGCGTCCATCCTCTCGCCGAAGCGCGAGAGCATCGATTGAGTGATCACCAGCTCACCCACGAGATTGAGCAGGGCGTCGACCTTCTCGGTCGCCACGCGCATCGAGTTGGTCTCGCTCTTGCCGCCCGGTACGGCGGCGGCCGGCGCAGCCGCGGACGAAGGTGTTGCAACCGCTGGTTCTGCGGTTGCGGCCGTGCTCGGCGCAGCTTCTGTATCCGGTTCCTCGGGAAAGCGCTGATAGGTGATCTCGGCCGCGCCAGACACCCAGTCGAATACTTCTTCGATGCGCGCTCGGTCGACTTCGCCTTCGAGCACCAGGTGCCAGGCGAGATGGCAGGCTTCCGGATCCAGCTCGTGCAGGTCCGGCAG
>DASTQG010000385.1:0-5701 GCA_035761885.1 Steroidobacteraceae bacterium
GCACGGTGATCTGCGGGTCGTACCCGAGCACCTTCATGCGCAGGCCGAGCGCGGCGTTGGCCACCTCGACGCCGATCGCGCCCAGGCCCACGACGCCGAGCGTGCGGCCGGGCAGCTCGAAGCCCACGAACTTCTTCTTGCCCTTCTCCACCGCCTCTTCGACGGTGTGATCATCGCCCGTGAGCTCGCGCACGTACGCATAAGCGGGGCAGATGTTGCGTGCGGCGAGGAACATGCCCGCCAGCACCAGCTCCTTGACGGCGTTCGCGTTGGCACCCGGTGCATTGAACACCGGCACGCCGCGCTTGCTGAGCGCCGCCACCGGAATGTTGTTCACGCCGGCTCCGGCGCGCGCCACCGCGAGCACGCTCGGCGGAATGTTCATCTTGTGCATGTCGGCGGAACGCAGCATCACGGCATCGGGTGTGCCGATGTCGGAGGCGACCTCGAACCGCTCGCGCGGCAGACGCTCCAGGCCGCGCACGGAAATGTTGTTCAGTGTAAGGACTTTGAAGGTCATGGCATTGGTCGATCGTGTCGAATCGTTCAGAGTGAGCGTGGGGCCGTCAGCGGTGGGTGCGCGCGAATTCCTGCATGAACGCCACCAGCGCATTCACGCCCTCGAGCGGCATCGCGTTGTAGAGGCTGGCGCGCATGCCGCCCACGGAGCGGTGGCCCTCGAGGTTCTTGAGCCCGGCCTGCGAAGCCTGCGCGAGGAACTCCTTGTCGAGCTCGGGCCGTGCGAGCGTGAACGGCACGTTCATCCACGAGCGTGCGCTCTTCTCCACCGGGTTGCGATAGAAACCACCCGAGCCGTCGATCGCCCCGTAGAGCTTGTCGGCCTTGGCTCGATTGCGCTCCGCCATGGCGGCCACGCCGCCCTGGCGCTTGAGCCACTTGAACACCAGGCCTGCAAAGTACCAGCCGAAGGTGGGCGGCGTATTGAGCATCGAGCCCTCGTCTGCCATCGCCTTGTAATCGAGCACCGTCGGCGTGCCGGCGCGCGCCTTGCCGATCAGGTCCTCGCGCACGATCACCACCGTGATACCCGAGGGGCCGATGTTCTTCTGCGCACCGGCATAGATCAGACCGAAGCGGCTGACATCGATCGGGCGCGACAGGATGGTCGAGGACATGTCCGCGACCAGCGGCACTGCACCAATCGAGGGCACGAACGGGAATTCCACGCCGCCGATCGTCTCGTTGGGCGTGTAGTGCAGGTAGGCGGAACCGGGATCGACGGTCCAGCCGCTCTGCGGCGGCACGCTGTTGTAGCCCGAGTCCGCGGCGTCCGCCGCGAGGCTCACCTTGTTGTAGCGCTTGGCCTCGCCGATCGCCTTCTTCGACCACGCGCCGGTATTCACGTAGCTCACCGTCGCCCCCTCGGGGGCGAGGTTGAGCGGGACGGCGGAGAACTGCGCCGTGGCCCCGCCCTGCAGGAACAGAACCTTGTAGGAAGCGGGAACCGACAGCAGCTCACGCAGATCCGCCTCGGCCTGCTGTGCAGTCGCGACGAAGGCCTTGCCGCGGTGGCTGACCTCCATCACCGACATGCCGCTGCCGTTCCAGTCGGTCATCTCGTCGCGCGCCTGCTCCAGGACTTCGAGAGGCAATACGGCAGGGCCGGCGCTGAAATTGAAAACGCGCATGAAGCTCCGTGGGGAGTGAAGACGGGTACCGGACTTTGCAATTGCACTATTGCAAAGTCCGGTACCTGCGAGTGTATCAGGCGGGATCGGGTACTTCAGCGGCAGGACCTTCGCTGTCCATCTCGCCTTCGACCTCGCCGTTGAGCGTCTCGACGCACTCCACGCCGACCAGTCTCTCGCCCTCTTCCAGCCGGATCAGGCGCACGCCCTGCGTATTGCGTCCGACAATCGATATGTCTGACACGGGCGTGCGCACCAGCGTGCCGCCGGAGCTGATCAGCATGATCTCGTGCTCGCGCCCGACGTGCAGCGCCGCCACCATCGCGCCGTTGCGCTCGGTGAGCTGCAGGGCGATGACGCCCTGCCCGCCGCGACCGTGCTGCGGAAAGTCGTCCACCGGCGTGAGCTTGCCGTAGCCGTTCTCCGACGCGGTCAGAATGAATCCCTCGTCGAGCACGATGAGCGCGATGACGCGATGCGCATCCGCCAGGCGTACGCCGCGCACGCCGGCCGCATCGCGGCCCATGGCGCGCACTTCGTCCTCGCGGAAGCGGATCGCCTTGCCGGCGCTCGTGCACAGCACGATCTCGCGCTGGCCGTCGGTGATGGCGACGCCCACGAGCTGGTCCTCGGGCGCGAGGTCAACGGCGATGATCCCGGAGCTGCGCGGGCGCGAGAACGCCGATAGCGGGGTCTTCTTCACCGTGCCGAGCGCGGTCGCCATGAAGACGTAGTGATGCTCGTCGTACTCGCGGATGGGCAGCACCGCGTTGATGCGCTCGCCTTCCTGCAGCGGCAACAGGTTCACCATCGGCTTGCCGCGCGCGCCGCGTCCCGCCTGTGGCAGCTCGTACACCTTGAGCCAGTACACCTTGCCCTGGCTGGAGAAACACAGCAGCGTGTCGTGCGTATTCGCCACGAACAGCTTGTCGATGAAATCCTCGTCCTTGACGCTGGTGGCCGCCTTGCCGCGACCGCCGCGGCGTTGCGCCTGGTATGCCGACACCGGTTGCGACTTGGCATAGCCCGAGTGCGAGAGCGTGACCACCACGTCCTGCGGCTCGATCAGGTCCTCGATCGTGAGATCGCTGTGGTCGCGGATGATCTCGGTGCGGCGCTTGTCGCCGTACTTTTCCCTCACCTCGACCAGCTCGGCGCGAATCACGGAGAGCAGCCGCTCGGGCCGCGCGAGGATGTCGCCGAGGTCCTTGATCGAATCCAGGAGCTGGCGGAATTCCTCGATGATCTTTTCCTGCTCCAGCCCGGTGAGGCGATGCAGTCGCATTTCCAGGATCGCCTGCGCCTGCGCTTCGGACAGGCGATAGCCCCCTTCCGTGAGACCCAGGTCGGGACCCAGGCCATCGGGCCGCGCCGAAACTTCGCCGGCGCGCGCGAGCATCTGCGGCACGGCTCCTGAGAGCCAGACCCGCCCCATCAGGGCAACCTTTGCTTCCGCTGGCGACGGCGAAGCCTTGATCGCGGCGATCACATCGTCGATGTTCGCGAGCGCGACGGCCAGGCCCTCGAGGATGTGCGCGCGCTCGCGCGCCTTGCGCAGCTCGTACACCGTGCGCCGCGTGACCACTTCGCGGCGGTGGCGCAGGAACGCCTCGAGCATCTCCTTGAGATTCAGAAGGCGCGGCTGGCCGTCCTGCAGGGCGACCATGTTGATGCCGAACACCGTCTCCATCGGCGTCTGCGCATACAGGTTGTTGAGCACGATGTCCGCGACTTCGCCCTTCTTCAGCTCGATGACGACCCGCATGCCGTCCTTGTCGGACTCGTCGCGCAGCTCGCTGATGCCGTCGATGTCCTTGTTGCGCACCAGCTCCGCGATGCGCTCCAGCAGCCGCGCCTTGTTCACCTGGAACGGCAGCTCGGTGATGACGATGGCCTGCCGGCCGCCGCGCTCCATCTCCTCGACCTGCGTGCGCGCGCGCACCGACAACCGGCCGCGCCCGGTCTTGTAGCCCGCCACGATCTCCTGCGCGCCGTTGATGATGCCGGCGGTTGGGAAATCAGGCCCCGGGATGTGCTGCATCAGGGCGGCGAGCGACAGGCTCGGATCGTCGATCAGCGCGACGCAGGCATTGACCACCTCGGTCAGGTTATGAGGCGGAATGTTCGTCGCCATGCCCACCGCGATGCCGGACGCGCCGTTCACCAGCAGGTTCGGGATGCGGGTCGGAAGGACCGTGGGCTCCATCTCCTTGCCGTCGTAGTTCTCGACGAAATCGACCGTTTCCTTGTCGATGTCCGCGAGCATCTCCGAGGCGAGGTGCGTCAGGCGGCATTCGGTGTAGCGGTAGGCCGCGGGCGGGTCGCCGTCGATGGAGCCGAAATTGCCCTGCCCGTCGATGAGCAGGTAGCGCATGGAGAAGTCCTGCGCCATGCGCACCATCGCATCGTAGGTGGCCGTGTCACCGTGCGGGTGGTACTTGCCGAGCACGTCCCCGACCACGCGGGCGCACTTCACGTAGGGGCGCGAGGCGACGTTGTTCGTCTCGTGCATCGAGAAGAGGATGCGACGGTGGACGGGCTTCAGGCCGTCTCGCACGTCGGGCAGCGCGCGCCCGACGATCACGCTCATGGCGTAGTCGAGATACGACTTGCGCATCTCCTCTTCGAGGTTGACAGACAGGACTTCGCGCGCGATTTCCGCCATGAATTTCAGGTGCCGGGATGCTCTTTATGAAGCGTCGAATCTTAACATAGCGACCGCTTGGTTATACTCGCGCGATGCAGCCCCGACACAACGTCGACCCGGCGGAGATCGCCAAGTTCGAGGCCCTCGCCCAGCGCTGGTGGGATCCGCGCGGGGAGTTTCGCCCGCTGCACGAGCTCAACCCGTTGCGACTGGAATTCGTGGCTTCGCGGGCCCCGCTCGAGGGCCGCGACGTGCTCGACGTGGGCTGTGGCGGCGGCATTCTCGCCGAGGCGATGGCGCGGCGCGGCGCGCGCGTCGTGGGCATCGACCTGGCACAGGCGGCGCTCGAAGTGGCCGAGCTGCATGCGCTCGATGCCGGCGTGCCGGTCCAGTACCGCCTGCAATCCGCCGAGGACCTGGCGCGCCAGTCCCCGGACAGCTTCGACGTGGTGACCTGCATGGAAATGCTCGAGCACGTGCCCGAGCCCGCGCAGGTGATCGGCGCCCTCGCGCGCCTGGTCCGTCCCGGCGGCCACGTCTTCATCTCCACGATCAACCGCACCGCGAAGGCCTTCGTGCTGGCAATCGTGGGCGCCGAGTACGTTCTGCGCTTGCTGCCGCGAGGCACGCACGAATACGAGCGCTTCATCCGGCCCGCGGAGCTGGACGAGTGGACGCGCGCCGCCGGCCTGGCGCTGCGCGGCATCTCCGGCATCGAGTACAACCCGCTCACGCGCCACTTTTCGCTCAGCCGCGCACCCGACGTGAACTACCTCGTGCACCTGGTTCGCAACGCGCCCGGCGGACTGGCATGAGCGCGGGTCGGCCGATCCGCGCGGTTCTCCTCGATCTCGACGGCACGCTGCTCGACACCGCGCCGGACATGGCGAACGCGCTCAATCTCCTGCGGCGCGAGCGTGGCGTGCCGGTCCTGTCGTATGAAGCGATCCGTCCGCACGTCTCGCACGGCGCGGCCGCGATGATCCGGCTCGGATTCCCGGATGCCCCCGACGACGAGGTGGTGGACCTGCGCGGGCGCTTCCTGGAACTCTACCGCGAGCACCTCGCGGGCGGCACGCGCCTGTTCGATGGGTTCGAGAGCGTGCTGGCGACGCTCGAAGGCCGTGGCGTTCCGTGGGGCATCGTCACCAACAAGCCCGCGTTTCTCACCGAGCCGCTGCTCGCCGCGCTCGGGCTGGAGAAGCGCGCCGCCTGCGTGGTGAGCGGAGACACGGTGGCGCAGCGCAAGCCGCATCCCGCGCCCATGCTGCATGCCGCGAAGCTCATTGCGCACGAGCCGGCACACTGCCTGTACGTGGGCGATGCGCAGCGCGACGTGCAGGCCGCGCGCGCCGCGGGCATGCGCGTGGTCGTCGCGTTGTTCGGGTACCTCGGAGGTACCCGA
>DASTQG010000386.1:0-4815 GCA_035761885.1 Steroidobacteraceae bacterium
GGGAATGCCGGTGATGGTGCGCGCGAACTCCAGGAACGGCGGCGAGTTCAGGAACTCGTACACGCGCATGAGGTAGAGATCCAGCCGGCGCCCCGCGTGGTAGGCGTCGTAGACAGGAAAGCTGTTGTAGATGCACTGGAACTGGCCGCTGGCCGCGTTCTTGTACACGGTGTCGAGCAACAGCACGCGCGTGGGTTCGGGGAGCAGCCGCATCTGCTCGTCCGCGCGGTCGAAGTGCCGGAAGCCGTCGTTCATGTGCAGCTGCCAGGGCGTCTCCTCGACCAGGCAGCGATAGATGCGCTCGGCGCAGTTCTGGCTGAAAATGCCGGGAATGTGAACCCGGCCGCGCTCGGCGAAGAGCCGCCGGATGAGCGCGAAGTCGAGCCTCGCGTCCAGCTCCACGACCGGGTCGGACGATGGGTTCGGCGCACTCATTTGCTTCAAGGTACGGATGAATGTCGGATACGGCCAACCAGATTCTCGCCAACGCCCACGCACTATTGCAACAGAAGCGCTACGCGCAAGCCGAGGCGCTCTGCCGCGAAGCGCTGGCGAAATGGCCGCGCCACGGTGAAGCGCTGCACCTGCTGGGCCTGATTCGCAAGGACGCGGGCGATGCGGTCGAGGGCGAGCGCCTGTTGCGCGAGAGCATCGAAGAGTTTCCCGACAGAGCGGAGTTCAGGGCGAACCTCGGAAACCTGCTGCGCCGGCTCGCCAGGCCCAGGGAGGCCGCGGAGGCCTATCGCGAGGCGCTGCGGCTGGATCCGAGCCATCGACCCGCGCGACTCGCGCTGGCTCGGACCCTGGCAGACCTCGCACAGGCGGCCGAGGCGGAGAGGGAATGCCGGGTGCTCATCGCCGGCAACGGCCGCGATGCGCGCGCCTGGTCGACCCTCGGCGCTGTGCTGCGCCAGCAGCATCGCCTGAGCGACGCGGAGAGCGCGTTCCGCCAGGCGATTGCGCTCGCGCCCGCCGATGCCGGCGCGCATCACAACCTGGGCGCGCTGCTGTCACAAGCGGAGCGTGCGGAAGAAGCGCTGGCTGCCCTCGAGAAAGCTGCCTCGCTGGGTCTGAAGGGACGCGAGCTCGCCTTCAACCGCGGCCGTGTCCTGCAGCAGCTTTACCGCCTCGACGAGGCGGAAGGCGCCTTTGTCGAGGCGGTGCGCATGGAGCCCAATGACATCGACGCGCAGCTCAACCTCGCGCGCCTGCGCTACATGCGCAACGACCCCGCTTTCACGCGCGAGATCGCCGATGCGGTGCGTGCGAACCGCGCGAACCTGCGCCTGCAGCTGCTGCTCGGCGACGTCCTGCGGCGCACGGGCTTGCTCGAAGCGGCTGAAGTCCTGCTGCGCGACATCCTCAAGGGCGACGATGCGGCACCGGAAGTCCGCGCAGCCCTCGCCACTGTGCTGCACGAGGCCGGCAGGCTCAACGAGGCGGAAGAGCAAGCGGCGCTCGCGGCCGCTGCGCGACCGAACGACGCCGCCATCATCGAGACCCTGGTGGCGATCCTGCTCGGCAGGGACCGCGCCACCGAAGCACTGCCCTTCATTCGCGCGCGCCGCGCTCTCGAGCCGAACGAGCAGCGCTGGATCGCTTATGAAGCCACGGCTGCGCGGCTGCTCGGCGATCCCCTCTATCAGCGCCTCTATGACTACGAACGGCTGGTGAAGATCTATGAGCTGCAGGCGCCGCCGGGCTGGAGCTCGATGGCCGAGCTCAACACGGCACTCGCGACTGCGCTCGCGGCGCGCCACCGATTCGAGATGCACCCGTTCGATCAGAGCTTGCGTCACGGCAGTCAGACGGCGCGCAGCCTGTTGACCGACCCGGACCCCGCGATCCGCACGGTGCTCACCCTGTTCGTGGCAGCGGTAGACCAGTACCGCGCGTCGATCGGAACGGATCCGGAGCACCCGCTCAGCGCCCGCAACCACGGCGCGACCGCGCTGGCGGGCTGCTGGTCGGTGCAGCTGCACCGCCAGGGCTTTCACGTGAATCACATCCACCCACAGGGCTGGATCAGCTCCGCCTACTATGTGTCAGTGCCCGCGGAGGTTGCCGACACGGAGCTCAAGTCGGGCTGGCTCAAGTTCGGCGAGCCGCGCTTTCCGATCCCGCGCGCCATTCCTGCGCGCTTCGTCGCCCCGCGCGCCGGACGGCTGGTGCTGTTCCCGTCCTATATGTGGCACGGCACGAACCCGATACAGGGCTCTGAGCCGCGCACCTCGATCGCCTTCGACGCCGTTCCCGGCGAGAAGTCCGCAGGTGTCTGAGAACAACTGAGCATGGCTCGCCGCCGACGCCGCGGCGGCGCCGACGTCAGAGGACGCGCTTGACCCTGAGTGCCCGGTTGGAACGACCGATCATCCGGAAGGAGCCGAGGGTCCCGCGCTTGATCCGGACGACATCGCCCTTCTTCATCACGACCGAGCTCCACGCCTCCGTCACCTGCCAGACCTGGCCGTTGTCGAGCGTCAGCAGCGCGCGATCGGCGTTGTTGGCAACCCCGCGGATCTCGGTGATCTTCGCGCTGATCTCGTCCAACTGCTGCTCGCGCTCGGGCGCCGCTGGCGGGTTCGCTGCGCTGTTCATGCCCGCCGTGACGCCGAACATCTCCTCGGCCGAGACCGGCTTGGCTGCCTCAGGCGGCGTGGCCGCATCCGGCGTCGCCGTGAGCGCCGCTATCGCCCGGTCGTAGCAGGCGAGCCGCTCGGCATCGACATGCAGGCTCGCGCACGCGCGCACGGTCGCTGGCACCGGATCCTGCACTGCAGCCTCTGCCGCGAACGGCGGCGACGCCACGATGCCCAGTGCGCTCACGCAAACAAGCGCAGTGACGCAGGTCCGGCCTCGCTCCGGTCGCGGCTCCTCTGTGCACATGTCCCTGCCCTCCTCCAGGAGCAGCAATTCTGCCACCGCGCCGAGGTGTCCGTCCCCAGTACCGAGCCCTAATCGCAGATGACGGCGGTCAGCACGAGCGGGATCTGATCGAGCTTCGCGCCGACGAGCGCGAAAGCTTCCGCGCCCAGCTCGGTCGCTACCACGTCCACGCAGACTTGCAGATAGCCTGCGCCGAGGCGTACCGCCTCGAAACGCAGCGGCACGACGTTGAGCGTCTGAAACGGCTGGAGAATGCGCGCGAGCGCGCCGGGATCCGCTTCGGCGATGACCTTCAGTCGTCGCGTCAGAGTTTGAGTGTGCTGGTCCCGTGCCAATCCCGCTTGCGTCGCCGACATGACTCACGATCCTCCCGCTGAACCCTCGCGCATGACCCATTGACCCGGCGCTCCGCGAGCGCCGGGTGGGTAATGAGCGTGGTCAGGTGGCGGGAGGTCAGTTGCATACAGTCGTGGCGGCAAGCCTAGCACCTCACACCGATATTCCGCTGCTTCGTCGGAATGTCGTTGAGGGGCCCCGTCCCGGCAGCCTATTCTCCGGGGTCAAACTATGACCCAGCAGGTAACGGCGCCGATTCTCGTTCCGCCGCTGCACCGGCCACTCACCGGCTGGCGCCGCGCACTGGACGGCGTGTCGCCGCAACTGCTAACCATCGTCGCAGCCTTGCTGTTCGCGCGCATCCTCGCTTGGCCCATGGGCGACGAGATCGGCCGGACGCAGATGCTGCAGAACGCCCTGAGCGGCTACTTCCAGCTGCTGGTCATGTCCGCACCGATGCTCATCGCCATCGTGGTCACGCGCAATCTCGGGCCGCAGCGCGGCGTGCAGCGCATCGTCGCGCTGGCGACGGTCATCGTGACAGCGGCATTCGTTGGCATCGTGCTGCGCGTCATGATTGCCAACCTCTTGTTCAACAGTGGCCCAACCCTCGAGGACATGGCGAGCATGCTGCGGTCGGTGTGGCCCCGCTACGTGCTGCTGGGCACGCTCCTCACGATCGCGCTCGAATTCCATCAACGCGAGATCGCGAGCATCGCCGCCACGCAGCAGGCCCGCGTCGACCAGGAAGCCCTCGAACGCCAGGTGGCGGAGTCGCGCCTGCAGGTACTGCAGGCGCAGGTCGAGCCGCACTTTCTGTTCAACACGCTGGCGAACGTACGCCGTCTCTACAGCACCGATCCGCCGGCGGGCGCGACCATGCTCGACAACCTGCGGCGCTACTTCGACGTCGCGCTGCCCGGGATGCGACAGAGCGAGACGACGCTCGGCCGCGAAGCGGAGCTGGCGCGGGCCTATCTGGAGATTCACCGCGTGCGGATGGGACGCCGGCTCACGTTCTCCATCGACGTTCCACAGCCGCTGCTCGCACACCGTGTGCCGCCCATGATGCTGCTCACACTGGTCGAGAACGCCATCAAGCACGGCCTCAACCCTGCGCCGGACGGTGGCGCGATCAGGGTGACGGCGCAAGCACAGGCCGCCAACCTGCAGATCAAGGTTGCCGACTCGGGCGTCGGCTTCACGCCCGGGGCCGGCACTGGCTGCGGGCTGGCCAACATCCGCGCGCGCCTCGCGGCGCAGTTCGGCGCGAGGGCCAGCCTTACGCTCGGGAACAACGATCTCGGCGGTGTGACTGCCACCATCGCACTGCCATTGTCATGAGAGCGCCTGCACACTCTGGGTTGCTCGAACTGGCGCGCGGGGCCGCGCGCAGGATGAGCTGGAAGGTACTCATGAGTACGGTCGCGATCGCTGCGGTGCTGTACGCGTGGATGATCACCGAAAGCGGCCTCGTCACCCTCACCGAGGTCGAGGCGCCGCTGCTCGTCTCGCGGGCGATCCTCAACCTGCTGGTGGCCTTTTGCACGGTGCTGGCCACGCTGGTGGCGGACGCGGCAGTCGATCGCGGTG
>DASTQG010000387.1:0-3534 GCA_035761885.1 Steroidobacteraceae bacterium
CTCCGAGGCACTCGTGGGCGAACACGTCCTGGGCCGCGTCCTCGACGGCGCCGGTCGTCCGCTCGACGGGCTCGGGCCGCTCGACTGCACCGACCGTGTGGCGCTGATGGGCGAGCCACTCAATCCTCTCAAGCGCCGCGCCATCCGGGAGCCTCTGGATGTCGGCGTACGGTCCATCAACGGCCTGCTGTGCGTGGGCCGCGGCCAGCGCATCGGCCTCTTCGCAGGCTCCGGCGTCGGCAAGTCGGTTCTGCTCGGCATGATGACTCGCTATACCAATGCCGATGTGACCGTCGTCGGTCTCATCGGTGAGCGCGGCCGCGAAGTACAGGAGTTCGTGAGCAATACGCTGGGCCCGGACGGCATGCGTCGTGCGGTCGTCGTCGCCACGCCCGCCGACAACACGCCGCTCATGCGTCTGCACGGCGCCTGGCTCGCCACCGCGATCGCCGAGTACTTCCGCGACCGCGGTCTCAAGGTCCTGCTGCTGCTCGACTCGCTCACGCGCTTCGCGCAGGCACAGCGAGAGCTTGCGCTCGCGATCGGTGAGCCGCCGGCCACCAAGGGCTACCCGCCGTCGGTGTTCGCGCGCCTGCCGCAGCTGGTGGAGCGTGCCGGCAACAGCGACCGCGGCGTCGGCTCGATCACCGCTTTCTATACCGTGCTCACCGAGGGTGACGACCAGAACGACCCAATCGCCGATGCCGCGCGCGCCATCCTCGACGGCCACATCGTGCTGTCGCGCCAGCTCGCCGAGGGCGGCCTGTACCCGGCCATCGACATCGAGGCCTCGATCAGCCGCGCCATGCACCAGATCGCGACGCGCGAACAGCTCGAGCTCGCCAACAAGCTCAAGCAGATCTACAGCACCTACCGGCAGAACCGCGACCTCATCAGCGTGGGCGCCTACCGCAAGGGCTCGGACCCGCGCATCGACCACGCCATCGAGTACTGGCCGCGGATCAACGATTTCCTGCGCCAGGACATGTACGAGCCCGTCAGCCTGGAGCGCAGCTACCAGGAGCTGCGAGCGCTGCTCGCGGAGGCGCCGTGATCAGGTACCGGTTACTTGCAATAGTTGGCATTCGCGAGCGTCCGCGCGCTGAGCGCGAATGCCAACTAGTGCAAGTATCCGGTACCGGGGTTGACGCACCATGACCCGCTCCGATCGCTTTGAGCCGATTAAGGATATTGCTGATGGTCGCGAGCGCGACGCCGGGACTATTGTCGCGGCCGCGCAGCAAGTGCTGCAGCAACGCGAGCAGCAGCTGGAGCAGCTCAAGCGCTACCGGGACGACTACACCGCCAGCAATGCGGCGGTGGTGGGTACGGTGAGCGCGCTGAAGCTGCAGAACCACCGCGCCTTCCTGGCCAGGCTGTCGGAGGCCATCCGCCAGCAGGAGCAGGCGGTGCAGGTGGCGCGCGAGGATTACGAGCGCAAGCGCGACGCGTGGCGCGAGCGGCGCGTCGAGGCGAACGCGCTGGGCAAGGCGATCGAGCGCTTCAAGAGCGAGGAGCAGCGCGCCGAGGCGCATCGGGAGCAGGCGAATCTCGATGAGCATTCGGCCGCGCAGCGGCGCAGCCGCGAGGCGGCCGCGCAGACCGGGACCTGGAAGATCGGCAATACGGGGAAGTGGAAAATCAAAGACGAAAAATGAGGTGCACGCCCGACTGCTGCGGTGCGCGCTGGGTTAAGAAGGAGAAAAGGGGACATTCACATTTTCGCGGGGGCCGGGCCTGAAGGGGCTGGGCCCCGGATGAAAATGAGAATGTCCCTTTTTCGAAGCGAAGCAGCAGTGAGGTACTGATGTTCCGGATGTGTGACGCGGCGCTCGTAGCGTCGATCCTGGCGGTGGCGCCGGTGATGGCTGGCACACCGATTGCAAATTTCCCGGGCATGGACATGCCCGTCACCGCTATCAGCACGCAGCCCGAAGTCGCGGCCGTCGCTCCGACAGGCCCAGCCGTACCGGCAGCTTCCGCGGCTCCCGCTGTGGGCGCAGCAGCGGCGCCGGCGAGCGAACCGAGCTTCGAGGCCTTGATCGCGGACTTCCGCTGGGGCGACCCGGAGATGGGCGCCGTACCGCACCTGCCGGTCCCGCCGCCGCATCGAATGCGGTCCGAAGAGGGCGAGGTGAGCGGCGAGGACGCGCCGGTCGACGGCAACAGCGGCAACGCCTTGCCGCTTCATCTGATGCAGTTGCCGCCTCCAGCTCTGCCCGAGGCCGAGCAAACGCCGTCGGTAACGCCGGGCGGAACACAGTCCGCGACCCCGACGACGCAGAACCCTGGCACAGCTGTCGGCCGCACGGAGAACGCCGCGCCCGGCACCGCAAAGACCGCGACGCCGAACGTGACCGCAAGCGTCAGCGTACCGATCTCGATTCACGAAGCCGCTGCACCGGCCCCCTCCGACGTCGACCCGGCGATGCTCGAGCAGATGATGCGAAAGCTCGCTACGGCGTCGGCAGGGGAATTTAACGCCGCTCCCGGAGCGGCTCCCGAGAGTCGCCCCGCTTCGGAAAATCGAAGTGCGGCGACTGCCGAGAGCCGCTTCACCGGCCCGACCCCGCAGCCTTCCACGTCCGCCCCGAGCGTCACCATGCAGTCTGCTGCCGCCTCCGGCGTGCCCGCGGCTGCTGGCTTTGCCTCTGCCGTGGAGCGCGCGATCGCCGCAGCCAATGCGGACGCACGCCCACGCGTCACACGCGCCGCGATGTCGCCCCCGCCGCGCTCGGGTGCGATCAGCGAACCCCGGACGCCCGAGCTTCGTGCGAGCGCAGAGTCCGCGCCGTCGGGCGCTTTCAACGCGAGCATCGAATCGCTGCGCCTTGCAAGCGAGGGTCGCGACGGCTTTGCCGGCAACCCGCTGCGCGATGCCATCCGCCCGCAAGCGGAGGGCATCACGGGATTCAGCTCGCAGACTTTCACCCTCACCTCCGCAGCGAGCTTCGCTCCGGCAGGCAGCACCGCGCCAGCGACGGCACAGGCCGATGCACCGGTCCTGGACCTGCGTACGCCGGTACAGCAGCCGGAGTGGGCCGAGAGCCTGGGCGAGAAGGTGGTGTGGCTGTCTCAGAGCGAGGCGAACAGCGCGCAGATCCGCCTGAATCCGGCGCACCTGGGCCCACTCGAAGTGCAGGTGTCGATCGACCAGGATCAGGCGAGCGTCTCGTTCGTGGCCCAGCACGCCGTGACGCGCGAGGCACTCGAAGCGGCGGCCCCGCGCCTGCGCGAGCTGCTGCAAACGCAGGGTTTCGGCAACGTGAACGTCGACATCAGCCAGCATTCGGGCGGGCATCGCACCGCGCACGAGCAGCGCCATTCCTCTTCGGAGGAAAAACGCGACGCCGGCTATGGTCAGAGCCGTCCCGCCGCGCGCGCGAACTCAGCACTGGACACCTTCGCGTAAGAGCTGATCCCGGCTCTTGCGTTATTTGAAAAGGGGACTGTCCCCTTTTCAAATAATGCGAACCCGGCGCGCTTTGCGCAGGGTTAGCGCGCTCGCCAGGATGACGAGCAGCGCCCACTGGA
>DASTQG010000388.1:0-4041 GCA_035761885.1 Steroidobacteraceae bacterium
GCGTCGTGCCGCCGACCGTGACCGTGGCGTCGGCAAAGAAGAACCAGCGAACGCCGCCGCCACGAACGGTGCCACCCAGCTCGCTGTTGTCGCCGAGGCTCATGCGTACCACGCCGGCGCCATAGCCGTAGTACGGAAGCGCGCGTTCCCCCGCGGGGATCACCAGCCTGGGATTGAAGCCGAGCCCGAATTCGCGGAAGTGGCTCGCACCGGGCTCCGACGCGAGGAACGCCTGCACCGCATCGGCATTGGCCGACGCCGACGATTCGCGCACGCCGCCGTCCCGGATCACCAGTCGAACGTCCTTTGCCTGCGCGGTTCAGAACCGGGCGGCCGGCACGACGATGATGCCATTGGCGCTGGTTTCGAGCGGCGCCACACGCAGCGCGCCGGCCGGGAGCTCCGTGTGGCGGTCGATGCGGATGCGCCCCGCGAGCGCGTGCGCCTTCGAGGCATCGCCCGCTTGCCGGTTGAACACGCGGCCACCGACTCGAAACCGCATGTCGGTGCCTGCGGGCGTCGTCACGCGCACCTCCGCGGATTGCAGTCGCGCGACGACGGCGTCCATCCGTGCCGCCATGGCGGCGTAGTCGATGTCGAGCGCCTCGAGGTAGACGCGATCGTAGGCGGCGCGATGTGGAACCGGCAGGCCATCGACGTCGCGCGTGCCGTCGACCCAGTGGAAATGCAGCTCGCGTCGCTCCTGGCGCGCATCGAGCCAGCGCGCGAGCTCCTCGGACTGGCTGGCCGTGTCCGCGGTCGGGCCGTCAGGCAACCAGACGTAAATGTCGGTCTTCTCGAGACGCGCCGCGAAGTCGTCGAGCGGGCCGAACGGACGGGATTCGACGACTGCGCCCGCGGCGCGAAGCTGCTTCGCCAGCTCGGGCTCGAGCTCGCGCATCGTCTGCGGATCGAAACGCAGCATCACGCGCTCGCCCGACTCGACCTTCAGGGCATCGACCATTCTTTGGGCCATCGCGGGCCATGGGAGCGCGATTTCTGCAGGAACGGTCGCGGCAGGCGCGACGAACGACACCGCGACCAGCCAAAGCAGACACTTTCGCATGCCCCTTGCCTCGCGCCGCGCCTCCAGAACACTGGACCCTTTTCAGCGCCTCTCGATCAGAGTGAGCTTGAGATTGTCGATCAGGCGGGCCTTGCCCAGGCGCGCGGCGGCGAGGATCACCAGCTCGCGGCTCGCTTCGCGCGGCGGCTGCAGGTCGCTCGCCTGGCGCACCGCGAAGTAGTCGGGCGTGAAGCCGGCAGCCTCCAGCGCTTTCATGCCTTCGGCCTGCACCACGTCATAGTGGCGCTCCCCCGCCTCGATTCGCTTGCGCGCGGCCATGAGCGCCTGGTGCAACTGCGGCGCCACCCTGCGCTGCTCGGGCGACAGATACCGGTTGCGCGAGGACAGCGCCAGCCCATCGTGATCGCGCAGCGTCGGCACGCCCACGATCTCGATCGGCAGGCACAGGTCCGCCGCCATGCGCCGGATGATCGTGAGCTGCTGATAGTCCTTCTCGCCGAACACCGCGACGTCCGGCTGCACGATGTTGAACAGCTTGTTCACCACCGTCGCCACGCCCGCGAAGTGCCCGGGACGGAACGCGCCGCACAGGATGCCCGACAGCTCCGGCACGTCGACCACGGTCGTGCGCTCGTGCCCGACCGGGTAGATCTCGAACGTGCCCGGGTGAAACAGCACGTCGGCGCCCACCTTCTGGAGCAGCTCGGTGTCGTGCTCCAGGGTGCGCGGATAGTGATCGAAGTCCTCGCCCGGGCCGAACTGCAGCGGGTTCACGAAGATGCTGACGACGACGCGCTGCGCGCGCTCCTGCGCCTGCGCCACGAGGCTGATGTGACCCTTGTGGAGGTTGCCCATCGTGGGCACGAAGCCGACCTTCAGCTTCTGCTGACGCCACGCCGCCACGCGCTCGCGCAGCGTGTGAATTCGCGTCACCGATTCCATCGCTTCGGTCAGAAGCAGTGCTCGGGTGCGGGGTAGCTGCGGTCCTTCACGGCCTGCACGTAGTGCTGCACCGCCTGCAGGGGGCTCGCGCTGCCTTCCATGAAATTGCGCGTGAAGCGCGGCTTGCGGCCGGCCGTGATGTCGAGGATGTCGTAGAGCACCAGGATCTGCCCATCCACGTCTGGCCCGGCGCCGATGCCGATCACCGGCACCTGCAACTCGCGCGTGATGCGCGCGCCGAGCTCGGAAGGAATGCATTCGAGCAGCACGATGTCCGCGCCCGCGGCCTCGAGTGCCTTCGCGTCGTCCACCATCTGCTGCGCGACCTCATTCTCGCGGCCCTGCACCTTGAAGCCGCCGATCTTGTGCACCGACTGCGGCTTCAGGCCGAGGTGCGCGCACACCGCGATGTCATGGCCCGCGAGGAACTGCACGATCTCGACCTGCCCCGCGCCGCCCTCGAGCTTCACCATCTTGGCGCCGCCCTCCTGCATCAGGCGCACCGCGTTCTGCAGCGCCTGTTCCTTGGAGGAGTAGCTCATGAAGGGCATGTCGGCGACGAGGAACGGACGGTACAAGCCGCGCGCCACCACGCGGCTGTGATAGATGATGTGTTCCATGGTGACGGGGACGGTGGTGTCGTGCCCCTGGATCACCATGCCGAGCGAGTCTCCGACCAGCACCAGGTCCACACCCGCCTCGTCCACCAGCACCGCGAAGCTCGCGTCGTAGCAGGTCATGGCGGCGATCTTTTCCCCCTCGGCCTTCATCTTGCCCAGGGTCGAGACGTTCACCGGAGGGCGCGCGGAGCCGCGCAGTTGCAGTTGGGTGTACATGCGGTGCGTCCAGAATGGGGCAGTTATTGCCAACAATCAACCGGCCAACAATCAACCGGACGGCGGATCAGCGCGAGGGGTTGAAGTACTGGCGTCCACGCCGCAGTTTGCCGATCTCCCGGAACAGCAGCTCGTAGTGCTCCACGTTGTTCACGAGGTCCAGCGAGCCGGCGTTCACGATCAGGAGCGGTGCCTCGTCATAATGCAGGAAGAAGCGAGCATAAGCGTCCACCAGCCGTTCGAGGTAGGAGCGCTCGATGAGCTGCTCGTAGCGCAGGCCGCGCCGGGCGATGCGGTCCATCAGCACGTCCACCGGCGCCTGCAGGTAGATCACGAGGTCGGGCTTGGGCGCATCGATCGCGAGCTTCGCGTACACCTGTTCGTAGAGCGAGTACTCCTCGTCGTCGAGCGTGACACGGGCGAACAGGCGGTCCTTCTCCAGCAGGTAATCGGAAACACGCACCGGATCGAACAGATCCTGCTGGCGCAGCTGCTGCATCTGGCGCGCGCGCTGGAACAGGAAGTAGAGCTGCGTCGGAAAAGCCGCGGCGCGCGGATTGCGATAGAAGCGCTCGAGGAACGGATTCTCCTCGCTCTGCTCGAGCACCAGCTCGCTGCCGAAGCTCTGCGCGAGGCGTCGGGCGAGGCTCGTCTTGCCCACGCCGATGGGTCCTTCGACCACGACGTAGCGATGCACCGGCGCGCTCGACATCAGTCCTCACCTGGCATCACAGGGGCTGCAGACCAGCGGAACCCACGCGCCTCGCGAGCTCCGCCACGTGACCGCGGCCCGGGACCCAGAGGTCGGGTGCGATTTGCGCGAGAGGATACAGGACGAAGTTGCGCTCATGAACCCCGGGGTGCGGCAGCACGAGTCCGCCCGCCTGTGCCGTGCCGGTGACGAGCGTCGAGTACACCACGAGATCGAGGTCGATGAGCCGCGCTCCCCAGCGAACTGCCGGCGCGGTACGGCCCATGGCCTGCTCGATGCTCTTGAGCTGCGCCAGGAACTCTGTGGGCGGCAATTGCGTGAGCAGTCCGGCCGCGGCGTTGATGAAATCCGGTTGGTCCTGCGGCCCCATCGGCCGCGCACGAAACAGTCCCGAGCGGGCGACCAGCCGCGTGTCGGGCAACCCAGCCAGTCGCGAGAATGCCAGTTCCACCTGCACAGCGGGGTCGGACAGGTTGCTGCCGATGGCAACGTAGGCGGGAATCCAGCGCATCGCGACTGCAGTT
>DASTQG010000389.1:0-10844 GCA_035761885.1 Steroidobacteraceae bacterium
GCTCGAGCTCGCGTCGCTGCGTGATGTCTTCGATCACCGCGAGCACGTGCTGCTCGCCGCCGATCTCGATGGGCGTGAGCGCCACCGCGGCCATGAACGTGGTGCCGTCGCGCCGCAGACACTCGTATTCGAACTCGCGCGAGCCGTCGGCCGCGAGGCGCCGGCCGAGCGCGGCAGCCGACCACTCTTCACCCTGCACGCGATTGCTCAGGATCGCGCCCTGCCTGCCCACTAGCTCGCGCGGCTGGTATCCCGACAGGCGGGCCATTGCCGTGTTCACCAGCTTGACCACGCCGCCCGAATCGAGGAGCAGCACGCCTTCGCGCATCGTGTCGAGAATGCGGGCCTGCGTGCGCAGCGCCTGCTCGCCGCGCCGGCGCGCGGTGATCTCGGAAGTGGCAACCGTCATGCCGACGATGCGGCCGTCCTCGAGCACCGGGCCGATGCGGTTCTCGAACCAGCGCTGCTCACCGGCCCGCCAGTCGCGAAACTCATAGACGTGCGGCGCGCGCGTGTCGATGACCTGGCGGAAGGCGGCGCGCGCGGCCTCGCGCGCACCCTCCGGCATGTAGTCGAGCGCGTTGCGGCCGACGAGATCCTGCGGCGCGATGCCGAGCATCGGACGGTTGATGAACTGGATGCGCGCCTCGAGATCGAGCATCAGCAGCCAATCCGGAACGCTGTCGGTCACCGCCCGCAGCAGCGCCTCGTTCTCGCGCAGCCGCTGCTCGATCGCCTTGCGCTTGGTGATGTCGCGCAGGTAGGAGGTGAACAGCGGCGACTCGCCGAGCATGACGGGCGAGATCTCCAGCTCGCAGGGGAACTCCTCGCCGTTCGCGCGCTGACCGTGGATCTCGATGCGCCGGCCGAACATGCGGCTCTCGCCGGTTTCCATGTACCTCGCCAGTCCCGCCTCGTGCCGGGCGCGATAGCGCTCGTGCATGAGTTTTTCGCTCAGCAGCTCGCCGATCACCTGCGCGCGGGTGAAGCCGAAGGTGCGCTCGGCGGCGGGATTGAACTCGACGATGCGACCCTCGTGGTTCATGACGATGATGCAGTCGAGCGCCACGTCCTGGATCGCTGCGCGACGCGCATTGGCCGCCACCAGCTCCAGCTCCGCGCGCTTGCGCTTGGTGATGTCGTACACGGCGCCGAGCGTGGTGATGGTGCCGTCGGGCAGCTTGCCCACCGGGCGGTTGATGGTGAGCAGCCAGCGCTCGTTACCCTGCGCATCGACGATGCGGATCACCGCTTCGGTCTGTTCGCCGCGCAGGAGCGTCGCGAGGCGCTGGTGCACGCTCTCGTGGTCCTCGCTGCGCACGAACGCGGGCCAGCCGCCGCGTGCTTCGAACTCCGGCAGCGGTACGCCGAACACGTGCTCGAATCCCTCGCTTACCCATGCGAAGCGCATGTGGCCGGCGGGCGAGATCTCGCACTCCTGGATGAAACCCGGCGTGAACTCGGCGACCGTGCGATAGCGCATCTCGCTGTGGCGCAGTGCCTCCTCGGCGCGCGCCAGCTGGAATTGCGTCTGCTTGCGGTCGGTGATGTCGCGGATGTTGAGCAGGATGCCGCCGACCGCCGGATCCTCGAGCAGGTTCGCGGCGACCGCTTCGAACCAGCGCCAGCTGCCGTCGCGATGGCGCAGGCGGTACTCGGCATGAAAGCGCCCCGAGCGTGAGGCATCGCCGACCAGCAGTCGCAGGCGGTCCGCCATGCGCGGGCCGTCGTCCGCGTGCATGTAGTCGAAGGCTTGCTTGCCGATGACGGAATCGGGGGCGTAGCCCAGCACGCGCTCCACGTGCAGGCTGCAATACGCGATGGTGCCGTCGGCGCGCAGCACCATGATGATGTCGCGGCTCTGGTCCGCGATCGCGCGCAGCAGCCGCTCTTCCGCGATGCGGGCTTGAGCCGCGCTCAAGTGCGTGACTTGGTTGGGAGAGCTGCCCATGTAAACGAAATTGTTCCGCGTCGCCCTTAACGTTGCCATAGGGAAAGCCCCTAAGGAAATAATCGTGACCCCCGCGCTCGCGCAGGAGGATGGCGAGGCGGCAGAGCTCAGCTATTCAGTGATCGGTGGGGCATCCGGCCGGATCAGCTGGAGCTTGCGCATCTTCTCCAGCAGGGTGGTACGCCCCAGTTTCAGCAGTCGCGCCGCGCGGCTGACCACGCCGTCGGCGCGCAGCAGCGCCTGCTCCACCAGATCGCGCTCCAGCTCGGCCAGGAGCGTCTTCAGGCAGACGCCGCCCGCGGGCAGTGGGATGCGCGTTCGCGCCTCGCGCGCAGGCGCAAGAGCTTCCGGCTCCGGTTGCTCGATCGCCGGCGGCGCGGCCGGAATTCCGGTCACCGACTCGATGCAGGCGGCCGCCAGTCCCAAGGGCCGATAGCGCTCCGGCAGGTCGTGCGCGCCGAGCTGCGCGCCGGGCTGCATCACCGAAAGGCGCTCGAGCAGGTTCTCGAGCTCCCTGATGTTGCCCGGCCAGGCGTGGCAGGTGAGCGCCGCGAGCGCCGAATCGTCGAACGTCACGGGCACGTGCCCGCGCAGCTCCAGGTGCTGGTGAAAGGACTGCACCAGCGCCGGGAAGTCGTGCGTGCGCTCGCGCAGCGCAGGCATCTGGATCGGAAACACGTTCAGGCGGAAATAGAGGTCCTCGCGGAAGCGGCCGGCGCGCACCTCGCCCTCGAGGTCGCGATGCGTCGCGGCGATGATGCGCACGTCCGCTTCCAGCGTCTGGCTGGAGCCCACGCGCTCGAAGCTGCGACTCTGCAGCACGCGCAACAGCTTCACCTGCATGTGCGGGCTCATCTCGCCGATCTCGTCGAGGAACAGCGTTCCGCCCTGCGCGATCTCGAACCGGCCCTGGCGCGAGCTGATCGCGCCCGTGAAGGCGCCACGTTCGTGGCCGAACAACTCGCTCTCCAGGAGCTCGGCCGGAATCGCGCCGCAGTTCACCGGCACGAACGGCCCGCTGGTCCGGTTGGACAGCAGGTGGATCTGTCGGGCCACCACTTCCTTGCCGGTGCCCGATTCGCCGAGCACGAGCACCGTGGTGTTGAAACGCGCGACCTGCGCGATCTGCTCGCGCACCGCGCGCGCGGCGTTGGACGGTCCGGTGGGATGCTGGACCAGGTCGATGAGCGGTGGCGGCAACGGAGCTCCCGCGGCGGCACCGCAGCGACGCGTGACAGGCTCGTCCGGACGCAGCGTGTGGATCTGTGCGTTCACGGTCAGGCAGCCGTGGTCGCGGGCGGCACCGAGCTCTCGTCGAGCGCGAGATACACGCCCGAATCGGCGAGCGGCGCGCCATGGCCGAACATGCCCGGCAGCTCGTGCTGCTGGAAGTGGCGCGGCGTGCGGCTGTGCGCCTGCGCCCGCCACTGCTCGATCAAAGCCGGCACTTCCCCGACCGCGTGCGCGCGTCCGAGCAGGTAGCCCTGCACGCTGTCGCAATCGAGGTTGCCGAGCGTGCGCAGCGCGATCTCGTCCTCGACGCCTTCGGCGCAGACCTTCAGCCCACGCGAGTGGCCCAGCTCGACGAGCGCCGCCACCGCGTTCTCCGCTTCCTGCGTGCGGCGCATGTTGAGCACCAGCGACTTGTCGATCTTGATGCCGTCGCAGGGCAGCGTGTCGATGCGCGTGAACAGCGCGAATCCCGTGCCGAAATCGTCCAGCGCGACGCGCACCCCGGCCGCGCGCAGGCCGTTGAGCGTCCAGCGCGCGCGGCGCAGGTCCACGACCGGCGTGCGCTCGGAGATTTCGAGCGTCAGGCGGCGCGGATCGATGCCATGCTGCTCGGCCAGGCCGACGACGCGGTCCGCCAGGCTCGTGTCCATCAGCGATTCGGCGTGCAGGTTCACCGACGCGTTCAGCAACACGCCCGTTTCCTGCCACACGTTGAGGCAGCGCAGGGTGTGCGACAGCACGTAGTGGGTGAGCTGGCCGATGAGCCCGCCGCGCTCGGCGACGGGCAACACGCGATCGGGCGGCACGCGCTCGCCGCTCGCGCGGCGGCAGCGCAGCAGCGCCTCGACGCCGGTGATCTCCCACGTGCCGTTGCCCGACCAGCTGGCGATCGGCTGGTAGTGCACGTCCAGTGCGCGCGTCGCCAGCGCGGTGCACAGCTCGCTGCTCGTGAGTCGGCTCATTTCCCTGTTCCTCTACCGTTAACTTCCGGTGTCGTGCGTGGTTCAGCCGGTGGCGACGCGTGCGTCGCCGCGGTAACCCGCGCCGCCCGCGTGGGCCTGGCGGTGATTGGACTGATGACGCTCCGCGGCGCGGCGCATGAGCGTGGTGAGATCCTCGAGCAGCACGGGCTTCTGCAGCGTGCCGACGAGGTCGAGCCGCAGGCAGCGTGCCAGGCGTCCCGCGCTCTCGATGATGCGGCGATCGAGGCCCGAAACGATTGCAATCGAGGAGCGGCAGCCGCTGTCCGCCAGCACGCGCAACAGTTCCACGCCATCCATCCCCGGCAGTTGCAGGTCGAGCAGGATCAGCGTCGGGGGCTCGGCCTCGATTCCCGCGAAGCATTCGCGCGCCGTCGTCGCGATCGTGCTGGTGAAGCCGTTGGCGAACGCCACCGCGCGGATCAGCTCGCACAGGTCGCGTTCGTCGTCGACGATCAGCAGCCGGTGGGGGGTCGCGGGGGCCTGGGTTCGCTCGGCGCAGGGCATGAGAACGTGCGTCTCTTTGGTCTTTTTCGTCGGGTCTTTCGGTGGTGAAAACTTCACCAGAGGCGGCGCGCGCCTCACATGCGAAAAACCCTGAAAACACGCTCAGCGCGGCTGGGGTTCGGTGCGCAACGTGACGCGCGCGACTGCGGCGAACCCTTACGCGCACACGCGCAGTTGGCCTACGCAGCGTCGGACTGCGCGACGTCGGACTACTGTGCGGTCATCCTGCCCGGTTCATTCGGGGGAGCCCTTTCCCGTTTCGACCGCACCGCCGCCGGCATTGCCGCTCACCCAGCGGAACGCATAGCGCAGCAGCTCGCTCGAGGAATGCAGGCCGAGCTTGTCGCGGATGTTGCGCCGGTGGGAGTCCACCGTCTTTTCGCTCATGGCGAGGGCCTGTGCGATTTCGCGCGTGGTTCGTCCCTGGCCGGTCAGTTCGAGCACCTCGCGCTCGCGCGAGGTAAGCGTATCCAGGCCCGAACCGGTGGCGCCACGCGGCCGGCTACGGGCGATCTGCTCGAGCAGGCGCGCATTGACGGCGTTGCTGACGTAGACCTCGCCGGCCGCGACTTTACGTAACGCGCGCAGGAATTCGGTCGCGGCCTCCTGCTTCATGATGTAGCCGTGCACTCCCAGGCTCAGGAGCCGCTCGGCGTACAGCAGCTCGTCGTGCATCGACAGCACCAGGATACGGACCTCGGGCCGGGTCTCGCGCAGCTTGCGGATCAGCTCCACCCCGTCCTCGCTGCCGAGGGTCAGGTCCAGTACCACCACGTCGGGAGAGGAGTGCTCGATCTCGTGCAGTGCGTTGCCAATGCTGTCGGCCTGACCCACGACGTTCAGGTCGGCATGCTGCGCCAGCAGCTCCTGCAGGCCCTCACGCATCACCGGGTGATCGTCCACGATGACCACCCGGGCGGCTTTTCGTGACTCCATGTCTGCTGACCCTCGCACGAACGCGAACTTGCAGCTAAGCTCTTTCACACCTTATTACACCGTGGGCGCGAGCCCTACAAGTGCGAGCGAGAGCGCGCGGCAAGAAGCAAGCCCAGGGAGGAGGCGTCAGGCGCGCACCCTCTCCCGCTCGCATGCACGCCGATTTCCGGCTGCTCCTGGACCATGCGCCGCTCATGGCCTGGCTGTCCGGCACGGACAATCGTTGCATCTACTTCAACCCGGCATGGCTGGAATTCACCGGGCGTCCGCTCGCCCGGGAACTGGGCGAAGGCTGGCTGGAAGGCGTGCACCCGGAAGACCGCGAGCGCGCCCGCGCCGAAGACCAGCGCGGATTCGAGAACCGCGTGGAATTCCGGCTGGAATACCGCCTGCGCCGCCACGACGGGGTCTACCGCTGGATGATGGACCAGTGCACGCCGCGATTCGACGCGCGCGGCCGGTTCGCGGGCTACCTCGGCAGTTGCACCGACATCACGGAGTTGCGTGAGGCGGCGGCCGACGCGCGGCGCTGGCAGCGTCGCTACGAAGCCGCGCTCAGCTCCAGCGGATGGATCGCCTACGAGGTCATGCACGGTCGCATGCAATGGTCGGAGGGGATCGAGCAGCTGATCGGCTACCCGGCGCAGTGGCTCAAGGATGCGGCCGGCTGGTGGAATCACGTGCATCCCGACGATCGCACCCGCGTCGAAAACCAGTTCGAGCGCTCGGGACCGGAGGCCCAGTCCACCGCGACCATCTATCGCGTACGTCACCGCGAGGGGCATTACGTCTGGATCGAGGATCGCGCGTATTCCGCCGGTGAAGGACCCGACGGCGAGCGGGTCATCGGCTTCGTCAGCGACGTGACCGAGCGCCTGCGCAACGAGGAGATGCTCCGGCGCAGCGAGGAGCGCTTTCGGCTGGCGACCGACGTGGTCAACGGCATCGTGTACTCGCACGACCTGGACACCGACACGGTGGAGTGCTCGGGACAGTTGCTCCAGGAACTGGGGTTCGGTCCCGGCGGCGTGCCGCTGACCCGCGCGGCGTGGCTCGAGCGCGTGCACCCGGACGACCGCGAAAGGTTGCGTGACGTGATGGCACGCGGGCGCGACAGCGTCGCTCCCGTGGATGCGCAGTACCGCCTGACGACGCGCGCGGGCTCGCTGGTCCACGTGTTGGGCCGCATGAAATACATCCGCGACGAGCAGGGCGTGCCGCACCGCCTCATCGGCTTTCTCGTCGACGTCTCCCAGATCCACCAGGCCGAGCTGGCGTTGCGCAGGAGCGAGGAGCGTTTCCGCCTCGCGGCCGAGGCGGTCGACGGCATCGTGTACGAATACGACATGAACTCGGGCGTGATCAATCGCAGCGGCCGCCTGCTGCATCGCCTCGGCTACGGCGACTCGCTGAGCTCGGACCGCGCGTCCTGGCTCGATCTCCTGCATCCCGACGATCGCCTGCGCGCGCAGGAGCAGGTGCGCCAGGCGCTCGCCTCGGACAGCAACGCCGCGGAAGCCGAGTACCGCCTGCGCGACGCCCGCGGCGCATACCACCACGTGCTCGACCGCGTGCTGATCGTGCGCAGCGTGACCGGCGCGCCGGAGCGCATGATCGGCTGCGCGCTCGACATCTCGCGCCAGAAGACGGTGGAGGCCGCGCTGCGCCGGAGCGAAGAGCGCTTTCGCCTCGCGGCCGAGGCGGTCGACGGAATCGTGTACGAGATCGACATTCGCTCCGGCCAGGTTGCGCGCAGCGGCCGGCTGCTGCACCGGCTGGGCTACGGCGACACGCTCGCGAACGACATCGGCGCGTGGGTCGATCTCCTGCACCCGGACGACAGGGCGCGCGCGCTCGGGCGGCACACCGCGTTGGCGAACGAAGAGGGTCGGGACACGGCGCAGACCGAGTACCGCCTGCGCGACGCGTTCGGCGAGTATCACCAGGTGCTCGACCGGGTCCTCATCATGCGCAACGCCGCCGGCGAACCGGAGCGCATGGTCGGTTGCACACTGGACATCTCCGCGCTCAAGGAGGCTGAGCGGCAGATCCTGCGGCTCAACGCCGAGCTCGAACAGCGCGTCGAAGAGCGCACGGCTGCGCTGCAGGCGGCGAACCAGGAACTGGAGGCGTTCACGTACTCCGTTTCGCACGACCTGCGCGCCCCGCTGCGTCACGTCGCCGGCTTCACGGACCTCCTGCGCAGCCGCCTGACCGAAGTCGACCCGCAGTCGCAGCGTTACCTCGAGACCATCGTCGGGGCCACGGCACGCATGGCGGAGATGATCGACAAGCTCCTCGCGCTCTCGCGCGTCGGGCGCGGCGAGATGCGCCCGGTGGAAGTGGACCTGGGGGACCTGGTCGCGGAAGTGCGCGACGAGCTGGCGGGCGCGGCGAACGGCCGCAACGTCGACTGGAAGATCGGCGCCCTGCCCGTGGTCCACGCGGATCGCGCGCTGTTGCGCGGCGCCGTGCAGAATTTGCTCGCCAACGCGCTCAAGTTCACCACCGGCCGCGATCCGGCGGTGATCGAAGTGTGCGTCAGCCCGGACGCCGGCGCGCGCGAGCACGAGATCGTCGTGCGCGACAACGGCGCGGGTTTCGACATGAAATATGTCGGCAAGCTGTTCGGTGTGTTCCAGCGACTGCACGCGCCCGGTGAGTTCGAGGGCACGGGTATCGGCCTCGCGAGCGTGAGGCGTATCATCAATCGCCATGGCGGCCGCGTCTGGGCGCAGGGCACGCCCGGAGCGGGCGCCGAGTTTCACTTCACGCTGCCGGCATCGGAGCCGTCAGCGCAACAAGCGCAACAATAGAAGCGAGCGGCCATGACGCGCGCGAGCAAGTTGGGAAGGATCCTGCTGGCGGAGGACGACCCCCGCGACATCGAGCTCACGCTCGAAGCGCTCTCGCAGCACCATCTCGTGAACAAGGTCGACGTCGTCAATGACGGCGAGCAGGCGCTCGACTATCTGTACCGGCGCGGCCAGTGGCATCGCCGCGGCGGCGGCAGCCCCGTGGTGATCCTGCTGGATCTCAAGATGCCGAAAGTGGACGGGCTCGAAGTGCTGCGGCAGGTGAAGAAGGATCCCGAGCTGCAGCTGATTCCCGTCGTCGTCCTCACTTCCTCGCGCGAGGAGAGCGACGTCACCGCGAGCTACAACCTCGGCACCAACGCTTACGTGGTGAAACCGATCAATTTCCAGGAGTTCGTGCACGCCGTTGCGGAGCTCGGGGCGTTCTGGGCGCTCCTGAACGAGGCACCGCCCGAAAGCTACCGCCCGCGCCCGGGGCAGGGCAGTTGAAGCGATGCCTCTGACGGTCGTGTGCCTGGAGGACGACCCGCTCGATGCCGAGCTGGTGCGCAACGAGCTCGCGAGCGTTGCGAGCGAGATCGACTGGCACCACGCCGCCACCGAGGCCGAATATCGGCAACTCCTCGCGCAGTGCGCGCCGGACCTGATTCTCGCCGACTACAACCTGCCGGGATTCGACGGCCTGAGCGCACTGCAGATCGCGCGCGAGCAGCGGCCCGCGGCGCCGTTCATTTTCGTCTCCGGGGCGCTGGGCGAGGAGATCGCGATCGAGACGCTCAAGAGCGGCGCCACCGACTACGTGCTGAAGAACCGGCTCAAGCGCCTCGGTCCGGCCGTGCTGCGTGCGCTCGCGGAGACACGCGAGCGTTTCGAACGGCGCCGCGCCGAGCGCGCGCTGGAAAGCGAGCGGCGCCTGCTCGCCGCGCTGGTCGACACCATTCCGGATGCGATCTACACCGTCGACCGCAACGAGCGCCTGCTCATGGTGAACAGTGCGCTGCTGGACATGGCGGGCCGGCCCACTGGGGAGGACGTCACCGGCCAGCGCATTTCCGACGTGATGGAAGTGCCACGCAGCCCGGACCGTCGCGGCACCGAGGATGCGTACCTGATGCGCACCGGTCGCACCATCCTCAATCGCGAGCGCCTGTGGCGACTGCGCAGCGGCGAGGACCGGTGGTACTCGACCACCAAGGCGCTGCTGCGCGACCCCGAGAGCAACGAGATCACCGGCCTGGTGTGCGTGAGCCGCGACGTCACCAGCACGCGGCTCATGGAGCAGGAGCTGAGCGAGATCAGCAACCGCGAGCAGCGGCGCATCGGCAGCGACCTGCACGACGGCCTCGGCCAGGAGCTCACCGGGCTCAGCCTGCTGTTGAAGAGCATCGAAACCGCGGTGGCGCGCGGCGCTCCGCAACTGGAGCAGCAGGTGGTGCGCGTGCGGGAGGTGCTCACGCAGGCGATCGAGAGCACGCGCGCACTGGCGCGTGGCCTTGCGCCGGTGAACCTCGAGCGCGGCGGCCTGCCCGCGGCACTCGAGCATCTCGCACGCCAGTGCACCAGCACTTACGGCCTGCGTTGCGAGTACCGTGGCAGCCTGAAATCCGACGTCAGCATCGACGAAGCCCCGGCGACTCATCTGTACCGCATCGCGCAGGAAGGCATCGCGAACGCCGCCAAACACGCACGCGCGCGCGCGATCATCGTGGGACTCTCCAGCCAGGCGGGCGGGCTCACCCTTGAAGTGCGCGACGATGGCCAGGGCATTCCCGAGGAGATGCAGGCGCATCCCACGGGCATGGGCCTCAAGCTCATGGAATATCGCGCCCGCATGATGGGCGGGGAAGTCAGCATCGCGCGCGCGGAGACCGGCGGCACGATCGTGACCTGCACCTGTCCGCTCTCCCCCAGTGGCCGCTTCGTGCGGCCGCGCGCCAAGTCCGCCAGCTCGCGCAAATAGCGACGCAGGTCTCACTCAAGAATTCTTCCGCGCTGCCGAAAGCAGGCGTGGTGGGGGTTCTTGCCCGTCGAGGAATACTGATGTCCGCGAAATCGTCGAAGGTCTGTCTGGCCCTGGTCCTGGCCGTGTGCGCGCCGGGCGCGCACGCTGATTGCACGCCTCCCACGCCGAGCACCATCCCCGATGGCTCCACCGCGAACGAGCAGGAGATGCTCGCCGCGATGAAGGCGTTCAAGCAGTACGACGCCGCGGCGAACGCCTACCTCAAGTGCCTGGAGACGGAAACGCTGGCGGCGATCGCCAAGCGCGCCGGGGAACGCAACGCGCTCAAGGAAAAGCAGATGCACGAGCACAACCAGACGGTCGACGAGCTGCAATCGAACGCCACGAAGTTCAACAAGCAGGTGCGCATCTACAAGGAGCGCCCGAAGAGCTGACCGAGACCTCCTTCAGAACCCCGG
>DASTQG010000390.1:0-8456 GCA_035761885.1 Steroidobacteraceae bacterium
GATCGCTCGGCGCCCAGCGGATGGCGCGGTTGCGCGCTCTACACGGCCGGCCTGCACGGCGAGGGCCGCTACTATCACCACTTCATCAACCCGGGCATGTCGCTCACGTTCGTGATGTATCTGGACTGCCGCGCCGAGTTCGAATCCGCTGCACTCGAATACCGCGTGGGCAATCCGCAGTTCGAGGGCGAGCGCGGTCTGCAGGCGTGGTGGTCGGATTCCGCGGTCGCGAAACCGGAAGGGCGCGAGTGGGAGTCCTGGCAGCGGCGCAGCGCCGCCACGCCCTGAGGATCCGACGGAACGACTACCGGCTCGCAGGCGCGAGCGGGGCGAATGCGAGCCTGCGACGAAATTCCCCGTTGAGCAGCCACCAGCTCAGGACCGCCTGCAACAGCACGCTGGTCACCGAGACGTACCAGAAGTACTCGAGCTTGACCCACGGTTGCGCCGACAGCCAGATCGCCGGCACCACGAACGTGATCACGCGGCCGGCGCTGCTCACGAGCGCGGGCCAGGTGTTGCCGATCGCCTGGAACATGCCGGAACAGGTGAACACGATCCCCAGGCCCACGAAGTTCCAGGACGTGATGCGCAGGTAGTCGGCGCCCGCGGCCAGCACTCCGGCATCATCGGTGAATGCGCCGATCAGCAATTGCGGCCGCCACTGGCACAGAAGGGTGAGCGCCAGCATCACCACCAGGCTCGCGCGCAGGGCGCTGCGGTAGGTTTGCATCACGCGCTCGGCGCGGCGCGCGCCGAAGTTCTGGCCCGCGATGGGCGAGGCCGCGAATGCGATCGCCATGGCGGGCAGCATGATCGATTGCATCACGCGCGTGCCGATGCCGAAGCCCGCCTGGGCGTCGGCGCCGAAGTCGCGCACGCACCAGTACACGACGCCCACGATCACGAACATGAGCATGAACTCACCGCCCGCCGGCAAGCCGATATCGAGCATGCGCCGCCAGGTGTCGAGTCGCGGGCGCCACAGTGCGCGATCGATGCGCACGTAGTGCTCCAGCCGCACGAAGTAACCGACCAGGACCACCGTGCCCGCCACGATGGCGAGCGAGCTGGCGAGCCCGGCTCCCGCCACCCCGAGCGGACGGCCCGTGCCCCAGCCTGCGATCAGGACGGGCGCGAGCGCGATGTTGATGAGCACCGTGAGCGCCTGCACGGTCATGGCGGGCTTGACGATGCCGGTGCCGCGCAACGCCGAGCTCATCGCGACCACCGCGAACTGAAGCGCGAGGCACGGCAGGAACCAGTGCAGGTAGGTCTCGCCCGCGATCGCCGTGCCACGGTCTGCGCTCACGGTCTGCATGTACGCGTCGCCGAAGAGATAGCCGCCCAGGAGTACCACCGCGGCACACAGGCCGGAGAGAACCAGGGACTGGTTGAAGACGAGATTGGCGTCGGGCTGGTCCTTGCGACCCACGGCGTGTGCGATCAGCGTCACGGTACCGACACCCAGCACCTGCGTGAGCGCCAGGACCAGGAAGGCGACCGTGCCTGCCGCGCCCACGCCGGCGAGCGCGTGTTCGCCCAGCTCGGCTACGAAATACAGGTCGACGAGGTAGTACAGCGTCTGGATCAGCATGCTGGCGCAGATGAACAGCGCCATGTGCGTCAGGTGTCGCCCGATCGAGCCTTCGGTCAGGTCCTGCATGCAACCAGTTTAACGGCTTGGAGCAGGGTCGGGCCGTCGCTATACTTCGCCGCCCCATCTCGCAATGTGTGACAGCCACGGGCGCGATCCCATGGTGGCCCGCATCGGCGTCTCCGCGACGATCAGCCGTGAACCCCGCCAGGCCCGGAAGGGAGCAACGGTAGCGGCACCGGTCGGGTGCCGGAGGAGTGCTGGTGCGGGCTGCCTCCCTCCAATAGAGTGCTACGCATGAGTTACGTCGTCCTCGCGCGCAAATGGCGTCCCCGGCAGTTCAGCGAGCTGGTGGGGCAGGAGCACGTGCTGCGCGCGCTCGCCAACGCGCTCGACGCCGGCCGCGTGCACCACGCATTCCTGTTCACCGGGACCCGCGGGGTGGGCAAGACCACCATCGCGCGCATCCTGGCGAAGTCGCTCAACTGCGAGACCGGCGTGACCTCGACGCCGTGCGGCAAGTGCGCCGCGTGCCGCGAGATCGACGAGGGCCGCTTCGTCGACCTGATCGAAGTGGACGCCGCCTCGCGCACCAAGGTCGACGATACGCGCGAGCTGCTCGACAACGTCCAGTACTCGCCGGCGCGCGGCCGCTACAAGGTGTACCTCATCGACGAGGTGCACATGCTTTCCGGCCACTCCTTCAACGCGCTGCTCAAGACGCTGGAGGAGCCCCCGCCGCACGTGAAGTTCCTCCTGGCGACGACCGATCCGCAGAAGCTGCCGGTGACGGTGTTGTCGCGCTGCCTGCAGTTCAACCTGAAGCGCCTGCCGGCTGCGTTGATCCGCGCGCGGCTGGAGCACATCTCGGGTGCCGAGAAACTCGCGTTCGAGCCGGGCGCGCTGGAGCTCGTGGCGCGGGCGGCGGATGGAAGTCTGCGCGATGCCCTGAGCCTGCTCGATCAGCTGATCGCCTTCGCGGGAGGCAAGCTCACGGAGGCCGAGGCGCGCGCCATGCTCGGTACCATCGACCGCGGACACACCGTGCGCCTGCTCGAGCTGCTGGCGACTGGCGATGCGGCGGCGGTCGTCGCCGAGGTCGCGGCGCAGGAGGAGTTCTCGCCGGACTATGGCGCCTCGCTCGACGAGCTGGCCTCGCTCATCCAGAAGGTCGCCTTGCGCCAGGCCGTGCCCGGTTACGAAGCGGGCGAGCTGTTCTCGGCACAGACACTGGATGCGCTCGCGGCGAAGATCGATGCCGAGGACCTGCAACTCTTCTATCAGATCGCGATTCTCGGGCGGCGTGATCTCGACCTTGCGCCGGACGCGCGCGGTGGATTCGAGATGGTGCTGCTGCGCATGCTCGCGTTTCGTCCCGCGCAGTCCAGCCAGGGCGTGACCTCCTCGCGAGGCGCCGCGATGCTCTCCGGACCACCACCGGCCGGCAATGTCGCGCCGCGCGAGTCCCGTCCCGCACCGGCGTTCGACGGCCAGTCGTGGGCTTCCATCCTCGGTGCGCTGGACGTGCAGGGCGCCGCGCGCCAGCTGGCCGCGAACTGCTCGTTGGTCAGCCGCCAGGACTCCGAGGTCCGGCTCCAGCTCGATCCTCGCGGCGCGCACTATCGAAGTCGCCAGAACGAGGAACTGCTGGCGCAGTCTCTGGGTCGACTGCTGGGCGGGACGATCCGTCTCAGCATCGACAACGGCGAGGCCGTGGATGAAACGCCCGCCCGGCAGCAGCAGCGCGCGGCGGAACAGCGCCTGCAGGGCGCCCGCGAGGAGCTGGAAAGCGACCCGACGGTGCGGGCGCTGAAAGAGAAATTCGGCGCGACGCTCGTGCCCGACAGCGTCAAACCGCTCAATTGACGGACGGAGGATCTCGATGAAACCCGGTTTCAGCAACCTGATGCGCCAGGCCCAGCAGATGCAGGAGAGCCTCGCCAAGGCGCAAGCCGAGCTCGCTTCGATGGAGGTCACCGGCGAGGCCGGTGGCGGCATGGTCAAGGTGAAGCTGAACGGCAAGCACGAGGCGCGCGGCGTCTCGATCGACCCTTCGGTGTTCGGCGAGGATCGTGAGATGCTCGAGGACCTGATCGCGGCCGCGATCAACGACGCCGTGCACAAGGTGGAAAGCCGCGTGCAGGAGAAAATGGCGGGCGCCATGTCCGGCATGGCCCTGCCGCCCGGTTTCAAGATGCCGTTCTGAACGCACCTCGATGAAGTACTCGCCCGCGCTCGCGCGGCTCATCGAAGCGTTGCGCTGCCTGCCCGGAGTGGGCCCGAAGAGCGCCCAGCGCATGGCCTTCCACATCCTGGAACGCGATCGGAACGGCGGCCGCGAACTGGTGAGCTCGCTCGGTGCGGCGCTCGCGGGGATCGGTCACTGCCGGCGCTGTCGCATGCTCACCGAAGACGAGCAATGCCCGATCTGCAGCTCAACGCAGCGCGATGCGAGCGTGTTGTGCGTGGTGGAGTCGCCGGCCGACGTGATCGCCGTGGAGCAGTCGGGCGGGTTTCGCGGCCTGTACTTCGTCCTCATGGGGCACCTGTCGCCGCTCGACGGTATCGGTCCCGAACAGCTCGGTCTTTCCGAGCTGGAAGCGCGGCTGGCCGAGGGCGCGGTGCGCGAGGTGATCCTCGCGACCAACCCCACGGTCGAAGGTGAGGCGACCGCGCATTTCATCGGCGACCTGGCGGCCCGACGCGGCGTGCGGGCGACTCGCATCGCGCATGGCGTGCCCGTCGGCGGAGAGCTGGAGTTCGTGGACGGCGGTACGCTGGCGCACGCGCTGGCCGGCCGACAGGCGATCAGCTGATCGGAGCTCCCTAGCGGCGCTGGCGCTGGCGCGGGCCGGGTGCGGGTGTCAGCTGCTCACGCAATCGGCCGAGGCGCTTGAAGCTTTCGTAGCGCCGCTGTTTGATCCGTCCTTCCTCCACTGCACCGAGCACCGCGCAATCCGGTTCGCGCAGGTGGCGGCAGTCGGAAAACCGGCATTGCCCCGCGAGCGCGGCGATCTCGCGAAAAGCATCGGCCGCACGGCCGATGCGTTCGATGGCCGGCGCGAAGTCGCGCACGCCCGGTGAATCGATCAGGTCCCCGCCGCCGGGCAAGTGGTGCAGCGTGGAGACGCTGGTGACGTGTTTGCCTTCCTCGGTGGCCGCGGACAGCTCCGCGGTGGCGGCGCCCAGCCCGGGCACCAGCGCATTCGCAAGCGAGCTCTTGCCCACGCCCGATTGGCCCACCAGCACGCTGCGTTGTCCCGCGAGCCGCTGCGCGAGCTCTTCGATTCCCGTGTTGTGCAGCGTGGACGCCACGATGTACGGATAGCCGATGGCCGCGTAGTTCGCGAGCTCCTCGTCGACGTCGGGAGGCGCGGGCAGGTCGAGCTTGTTGCGCACGATCATGGCCGCGATGCCCGCGAGCTCGGCTGCGGCCAGGAAGCGGTCGACGATGAAGAAATCGGCGACCGGCTCGGGCGCGACCACGACGATCAGGTGCGTGAGATTCGCGACCACGACCTCGGTTCCGCCATGGGCGTTGGTGCGCTCCAGCACGCTGCGCCTGGGCAAGCGCTCGGTGGCGATGCCCCGGTCAGTTGCGGTGTCGCGCCGCCAGCGTACTTCGTCGCCGCAGTGGATCTGCAGGTCGCGCCCCTGTATCGCGCACGGCACGCGCTCGCCCTGCGCGGTTTCGACCAGGATGCGACGGCCGTGGCTCGCGATCACGAGCCCCGTGCGCTCTTCGCTCATGGGCCGCCGGCCCGGCCTGCGCCGTCGCGCAGGCGCGCGATGCGCACCGGTGCGGGTGGGTGGGAATCGAAGAAAGCCGAATACAGCCGGTCGGGCGTGAGCGTCGTGGCATTGTCCCGGTACAGCTTCACCAGCGCGCTCGCGAGATCCTCGGCGCGCGCGTGCTCGCGCGCGAAGCGGTCGGCCTCGAACTCGTGGCGGCGCGACCAGGCCGCGCTCAGCGGCCCGAGCCAGAACACGAGCGGCGGCAGCAGCAGGAAGAACAACAGCAACGCCATGTGCGCCGAGGGCACTGCGTCGCCGAAGGTCGCGTAGAACGCGTCCTGGCGCGCGATCTGTGCGAGCAGGAACAGGCCCACGAGCCCGGAACCCAGCGTGACCAGCAGGCGCTTGCGCACGTGCTGCAGGCGGAAATGTCCCAGCTCGTGCGCGAGCACGGCCTCGATCTCCGGCGCGCCGAGTTGCTCGAGCAGCGTGTCGAACAGCACGATGCGCTTGTTGCGTCCCACGCCGGTGAAGTAGGCGTTGCCGTGCGCGGAGCGGCGCGAGCCGTCCATGACGAAGACCCCGCTGCTGGAGAAACCACAGCGCTCGATCAGAGCGTCGATGCGTGCGGCGAGCGCGGCGTCGTCGACGGGACGGAAACGATTGAAGAGCGGTGCGATGAACGCGGGGTAGGCCCAGAACAGCGTCAGGCTGAAGGCCGCCCAGACGAGCCATGCATACAGCCACCACAGGTCGCCCGCCGACTGCATCAGTGCGAGAACGGCGGCGAGCAGCGGCAGGCCGAGCACCATCGCGAGGGTCAGGCCTTTCAGCAGGTCCAGCGCGTACAGGCGCCAGGTCATGCGGTTGAAGCCGAATCGCGCCTCGATGCCGAACGTGCGATACAGCGACAAGGGCCAGCCGATGAGCCCGGTCAGGACGAACACAGAGACGATCACGGCGATGCCGAGCCAGACCCCCGTGAACCCAAGGCTGCGCCACGACGCGTCGATCCAGGCCAGCACGCCGCCCCAGACCAGGGCCACGAGCACGAAAGCATCCAGCACCAGCTCTGCGATCGCCAGACGCGCCTTCGCGACGGTGTAGTCGCTGGCCTTGCGATGGGCGGGCAGGGCGATGGCATCCGCGAAGGCCGCGGGCACGTGCTCGCGCTCCGTTCGTGCGCGGGCGATCTGGCGCGCAAGCAGCCAGACGTGGCAGCCGAGTGCGAGGGCGATCAGGGCAAGGAAGAGGAGCGACAGCGAGTTCATGGGAGTTGCGTGCGCAAGGCGCGGCCAGCTTACCGTCTGCTAATATCGGGCGGCAATGTCGAAGGACCCGGACAACCTGATCTGGATCGACCTGGAGATGACGGGCCTGCGGCCCGACGTCGATCAGATCATCGAGATCGCGACGCTCGTGACCGACAAGCAGCTGCGCGTGCTGGCCGAGGGTCCGGTGATCGCGATTCACCAGCCCGAATCCGCGCTCGAGCTCATGGACGACTGGAACCGCCGCCAGCACGGCGCTTCCGGCCTGATCGAGCGCGTGCGCGCGAGCACCGCCGGCATCGCGGAAGCCGAGCAGCGCACGCTGCAGTTCCTGGCGACCTTCGTCGATGCGGGCCTGTCGCCCATGTGCGGCAACAGCATCTGCCAGGACCGTCGCTTCCTCGCACGCCACATGCCGCAGCTCGAGCGCTACTTCCACTATCGCAACCTCGACGTGAGCACGCTCAAGGAGCTGGCGCGCCGCTGGGCGCCCGAGGTGGCCGCGGGATTCCAGAAGGGCTCCACGCACCTCGCGCTCGACGACGTGCGCGACTCGGTGCGTGAGCTCGAGTACTACCGCTCGCGCCTGTTCGCCCCGGCGTTCAATTCGAGCCTCGCCAGCGCGCACATCCGATGAACGCGGACGCAAAGCTCACGCTCGCCGACGTACGGGCGGCGGCCGAGCGCATCCGGGGCGCCGTCAGGCTCACGCCGGTGCTGCACGACGAGGCGCTCGACGAGGAACTGGGCGCGCACGTGTATTTCAAGTGCGAAAACCTGCAGCGCGGCGGCGCGTTCAAGTTGCGCGGTGCGACCAACGCGGTTCGCTCGCTGAGCCCGGATCAGGCGGCCCGCGGCGTGATCACGCATTCCTCCGGTAACCACGGCGGCGCGCTCGCGCTGGCGGCCGCACTGCGCCGCATCCCGGCGGTGGTCGTGATGCCCGACAACTCCTCGGTGGTGAAACTCGCGAACGTGCGACGCCTGGGAGCGGAAGTGGTGCTGTGCAAGCCCGGTCGCGTCGCGCGCGAGGGCAAGGTCGCGGAACTGCAGGCCGAGCGCGCCATGAATCTCGTGCATCCGTTCGAGGACGACCGGGTCATCTGCGGACAAGGCACGGCGGTGCTGGAGTTCCTGGAGCAGGCGCCGGACCTGCAGGTGGTGATGACGCCCGTCGGTGGCGGCGGCCTGCTGAGCGGAACGGCCATCGCGGTCCGCGGCCTGGGCGCCAAAGTGCGCGTGGTGGGGGCGGAGCCGGAGCAGGCGGACGATGCCTACCGTTCCTTCCGTTCGGGCGTGCGCGTGGTCGTGGACGTCGCGGACACGATCGCGGACGGCCTGCGCACTTCGCTCGGCGAACGCACCTTCCCGCTGATCCGCCAGAACGTCGACGACATCGTGAGGGTTTCCGAGGAGGGCATCCGGCGCGCGACGCGCCTGGTACTGCAGAAGCTCAAGATCCTCATCGAACCGTCCGCGGCGGTGCCCGTCGCAGCGCTGCTCGAGAAGCGCCTCGACGCCGCCGGTGCGCGCGTCGGCATCATCCTGAGCGGCGGCAACGTGGACCTCGCCGCGCATCCGTGGATCGCGGGGGACTGAGCCGTGATTGCGGACTGGTACTTCGATTTCATCTCGCCGTACGCGTTTCTGAACTTCCATCGCCTGGGCGAGCTCGAGGGTCGCATCACGGTGCGCATGAAGCCCGTGCTGTTCGGCGCGATTCTCGATCACTGGGGGCAGCGCGGACCTGCGGAGATCGCACCGAAGCGCACTTTCGTCTACCGCCAGGCGCATTGGCTCGCCCGCCGCCGCGAACTTGCCTTCAAGGGTCCGCAGGCACACCCGTTCAATCC
>DASTQG010000391.1:0-3844 GCA_035761885.1 Steroidobacteraceae bacterium
CGCCGGAGTGCCGACTCGTTCGTTCTGTCTTACGGGCGTCATTGCATGGTCTCCACGGCGGCATGCTCCTCGTGCTTCTGCGGCTTCTCGGTCATGGTTCCTTCCGTCAGCAGCAGGATGCTCGCCACGGAGACCGCGTTCTCGAGCGCCATGCGCACCACCTTGGCCGGATCGACGATGCCGGCCTCGAACAGATCCACGTACTCCTTGCGTGCGGCGTCGAATCCGACGTTGCCCTGACCTTGCAGCATGCGGTCCACGACCACGCCCCCGTCGGCCGAGGAGTTCTCGGCGATCTGGCGCGTCGGCGCCTGCAGAGCGCGCTGCAGGATCTGCACTCCGGTTCGCTCATCGCCGCTGCATTGCTGCTCGACCGCCGCCACCGCCGCGCTGGTGCGAAGCAGTGCCAGCCCGCCGCCCGCGACGATGCCCTCGGCCACGGCGGCCTTCGTCGAGCTGATGGCGTCGTCCAGCGCGTCCTTGCGCGCCTTCATTTCCGACTCGGAGGGTGCGCCGACGCGGATCACCGCCACGCCGCCGGAGAGCTTGGCGAGCCGCTCCTCGAGCTTCTCGCGATCGTAGTCGCTGGTGGTCTTCTCGAGCTCGCGCCGAATCATGCGGATGCGGCTGTCGATGTCGGCTTTGTTGCCGGCGCCGCCGATGATCGTGGTGTCGTCCTTGTCGACCACCACGCGGCGCGCCTGCCCGAGCTGGGTGAGCTGGATGTCCTCGAGCTTCAGACCCAGTTCCTCGGAGACGACCTGTCCGCCGGTCAGCGTTGCGATGTCCTGGAGCAGCGCCTTGCGGCGGTCGCCGAAGCCGGGTGCCTTCACCGCGACGTTCTTGAGCACGCCACGGATCTGGTTGACGATCAGCGTCGCCAGCGCCTCGCCCTCGATGTCCTCGGCGATCACCAGGATCGGCCGCGCCGACTTCGCTACCTGCTCGAGCAGCGGGATGATGTCCTTGAGGATGTTGAGCTTGCGATCGCAGATGAGGACGTAAGGCTCTTCGAGCGCGGCCTCCATGGTCGCCGGATCCGTGATGAAATACGGGGAGAGATAGCCGCGATCGAACTGCAGGCCCTCGACCACGTCGAGCGTCGTCTCCGTGGTCTTGGATTCCTCGACCGTGATGACGCCGTCGCCGCCCACTTTCTCCATCGCATCGGCCACCAGCTCGCCGATGGCGGCGTCGTTGTGCGCGGAGATCGTCGCCACCTGCGCCTTCTCCTTGCGACTGCCGACCGGCCGCGCCAGCTCGGCGAGTTTCTTCACTGCGGCCGCGAGCCCCCGTTCGAGCCCGCGCTTGATGTCGATGGCGCTCGCGCCGGCGGCCACATTGCGCACGCCCTCCGCGAAGATCGCGTGTGCGAGGATCGTGGCGGTACTGGTGCCGTCGCCCACGGCATCGCCGGTCTTCTCGGCGGCCTGGCGCAGCATCTGCGCGCCCAGGTTTTCCTCCGCATCCTCGAGCTCGAGCTCCTTGGCGATGGTGACGCCATCGTTGCACACGATCGGTGCTCCCCATTTCTTCTGCAGGAGTACGGACTTCGATTTCGGGCCGAGGGTGATGCGCACGGCGTCCGCCAGCTGGGTGGCGCCGCGCAGGACCTTCTCGCGCGCGGCGGAACGGAAGAGGACCTGCTTGGCGGTCATGCTTCGGACTCGTGCGCAGGTCCGGCGCCCCGCCTCAGGGCGCGTCTCGGTGAAGCTGTGGCCATGTCGGACCTCCGGATCCTGCGGCAGTGTGTGCAAGGATGCTCCGTCGTGCGCATGCGCCGGGCAATACGCACTTGTCCGGAGTCAGGGCGATGCTCTCGATGTCCGTCGGAGGCAAGCGTCCCTCGGTGCGCTTCGGTTTTCCACGAGGAACCTGGTCCAAGTGCGCATGGTCGGCCGCGCCGCTGTCCGATAGGCTGACGAGAGTTGAGGAGTAACCAGGCCATGGACCGTATCCAGTCGATTCTCGTCTCCGTCGACCGCAACGATTCCGCGGAGCCCACGCTTGCCAAGGGCCTGGAGCTGGCCCGACTGTTTCGCGCGCGCGTCGAGCTGTTCTTGTGCGATGCGGAGCGCGCGTACGCCTTGAAGCACGAATACGACCGGCGCGTGGTCCCACAGGCGCGCGACAAGTGTCTGTCGGACGGTCGAGATTACCTGCGCGCGTTGCTCGCCCGGGTCGGGCCGCGCGATGCGAGCGTGACCATCGAGGTCGAATGCGAGAGCCCGCTGTACGAGGGCATCGTTCACAGGGTGCAGCAGAGCCTGCCGGACCTCGTCGTCCGCGCCATCGGCGGCAATGGCGCCACGGATTCCACCGCGCTCAATGCAGCCGACTGGTCGTTGATACGCACGTGCCCGGCGCCGCTCCTGTTGACCCGGGCGCGACCCTGGAAGGGGCCGCCTCGCATCGCGGCGGCGGTGGATCTCTCGCGCGACGAGTTCCCGGACCTCACGCAGGAGATCCTGCGCAGTGCGAGCCTGTGGCAAGCGCGTTCCGGCGCGAGCGTCGAGGTCGTCTATGCGGACGCCGCGAGCGACCGGGACGGGCTGCGCGCGCTCGATGCGCTCCTGCACAGGAAAGTGGCGGAGGCGGAGATTCGCGACGGCCATGTGCGGGTGCTGGCGGGCGATCCTGCGATCGCGCTGCCGCAACTCGCCGCCGCGCGGCATTTCGACCTGCTGATCATGGGTGCGCTTGCGCACCGCCCCGGAGCAACGGACCTGGTCGGTACGCTCACCGCGCGACTCGTCGACGTCCTGGAAGGGGATTGCCTGCTCGTCAAGCCTGCGGGGTATGCCTGCCAGGTCGAGGCGCCTCGCCCGGATGCCGCGCCCGATCCCGCGCGTTAGCGTCGCCACGGCCCGGGGGTGCTGCCAACTTCCGGGTTGCAAAGGTCACTGAGCCTCGTGCTCGACTCCCACTAACGCCTCAACGCGGCGAGGCGCGCCGCGGCCAGCGCGAGCCTGGGGCTGCGCACCGCGCGGGGCACCGCGCTGCGGAACTCCCGTGGCTTGATGACGAGCAGATCGCACGCCAGGCGATCCAGCACCTGCTCGGCGGTGTTGCCGATAAAGAGGCGCTTCAGGCCGGACCGTGACACCGAGCCCATCACGACGATCGCGCTGCGCGTGCGGCGGGCGGTGTCAGGGATCGCGTCCAGAGGATGGCGTGCCACGAGATGGCAACGTCCGCGCGGCAGGCGCGTGGAACGCAGAGCGCGCCGCATTCCAGCCGACGCTCGTGCCGCAGCTCGGGCCCGCAGTGCCGCAGTGAGGTCGACGCCGGGTGCCCACGCCTCGGCGGGCACGCTGAGAGACAGAGGCTGGTAGGCATGCATGACATGCAACCGCCCGCGCAGCGCGCGGGCCAGCGTCTTGCCGCATCCGAGGATGTCTTCGTCCAGCCTGCCGGGCTTGTCGAACGCATGCACCGGATCGATCGCGGCGAGCACCACGGGCTTGCGATACGGGTGCGGATCCTTGACGAGCAACACCGGAACGGGGCTGAGGCGCAGGAGCTCCCAGTCGGTCAGGTGCAGCAGGTGAGGGGCGAGGTGCGGCCCTCCGTGGCGCTCGGCGACGATGAGATCGGCGCCGATCCGCTGCGCGCGCCGCACGATCGCCTCGTAGCTGGGGAAATCCCACTCGGCGGCCGTGGTCGCCTTCACACCGACGACCTCGGCTGCCAGCCGATCGAGCGCGTCGACGCAGCGTGCGCGCTGATCAGCCTCGCGGCGACGCCAATCCCGGGCATTCAGCAACAGCGCATCGAAGTTGACGCGAGGGTCCAGGGCGTGGAAGAGCTCGATCTCGGCGCCGACGGCCCGTGCGAGGCGGGC
>DASTQG010000392.1:0-8859 GCA_035761885.1 Steroidobacteraceae bacterium
GGTTCGACCACAGCTTCGGCATGTTCGGCGTGTCGCTCGAAGGCCGCCTGCGCGACGAAGAGGACTTCCTCGAGGCGCGCACCATCGCGGGGTCCATCAGCTTCAAGGCCTCGCACTGGCGCTTCGCGGCCACTGCCGAGACGCGGGCGAGCGACTTCGAGCCGCAGAACTTCTCCGACGAGATCGTGATCCGCGGCGAGCGCTTGCAGGTATCGGCGACCTCGGAGTGCAGCCTGGACAATACTGCTTACGGCGCTTCCGGCTCGTATACCTTCGGAGCGTGGAGCGTGGCCGTGGCGGGATTGCAGTTCGACTACGATGACGCCGATTGCGAGCTCACAGACGTCACGCCGCCCACGATCGAACGGCAACACAGCGTACACGGCAACGACCTTCCGCAGCTCGCGCCCCGGCTGCTTGCGTTCGAATCGCTGCACCGCTCGTCCGTCACGCGCGATTCGGCATTCCTCGATGCCAGCTTGTCCGTGTCGCTCGGATACGAGGAGGGGGAGCGGTTCTGGGACCTGACCTGGTACCGCGACCGCGAAGAGTTCGCCGACATCGAATCCGACACCTTGATCGGCGCCGTGACGCTGCCGCTGAGCGACCGCACCGACGCCGAGCTGCGGCTCGGCGTCACCGACAGCGATCTCGCGGGCACCGTGGGCTTCGCGGGCTTCAGCGTGTTCCTGTATCTCGGGAGTCTTTGAGACGCGCGATGGCGGCGACGCGCCGCTGGCGCAGGCGCTGTGCGATGGCCGCGCCGCCCGCGGCGAGCTCCTCTTCGTTCGGAACGATGGCGCGCGCCGCTGCCAGCGCGTCTCGCAACAGCTGCGCCTGCGAATAGTCGCGCCCCTCCAGTCCCAGACGGCCGCGCGCGTCGGCCTCGCACGCGGTGAGAATCAATTCGAATCGCTCGGGCCGTCGCAGCGCGTCGGTCTTCTCCAGCAGCTCGAGCACCGTGCCGGGCCGCAGCTCGGCGGCGCGATGCACGTTGCCGTGGTGGCGCGCGACCTGGATCGCGAGCTCTCGGTGCTCGTTGGGCACGCGCAAGCGGTCGCAGAGCTCGTCGATGCGCTTGACGCTGAGTTCCTCGTGGCCCGGGTGGCTCGGCCAGCGCTCGCGCGGGGTGTCGGCCTTGCCCAGGTCGTGCACCAGCGTGGCGAACCGCACGCGCACGTCGGGTGACAGCCGGGCCGCCATTTCAACCGCCATGAGCGTGTGCACTCCGGTGTCGATCTCCGGATGCCAGCGCTCGGGCTGCGGCACGCCCCACAGCGCATCGAGTTCCGGAAAGACCACGGCGAGCGCGCCGCAATCACGCAGCACCTCGAAATAGGTTTGCGGCGCATCTTCCTCGAGCGCGCGCGCCGTCTCCTGCCACACGCGCTCGGCAACCAGCGCGGAGACTTCGCCCTTCGCGACCATCTCGCTCATCAGGGTCAGCGTTTCATCGGCGACGCGAAAGCCGAGGCCCGCATAGCGCGCGGCGAAGCGCGCCACGCGCAGCACGCGCACCGGATCCTCGATGAAAGCCGGCGAGACGTGGCGCAACAGGCGCGCCTCCAGATCGCGCGCGCCCCCGTGAGGATCGATGAGCGTGCCGTCCTCGGTGCGCGCCATGGCATTGATCGTCAGGTCGCGCCTGAGCAGGTCCTCTTCCAGCGTGACGTTCGGGTCGAACTCGGTGGTGAAACCGCGGTAGCCCGGCGCGATCTTGCGCTCGCGACGGGCGAGGGCGTACTCCTCGTGCGTGCGCGGATGCAGGAATACCGGGAAATCGCGCCCCACCAGGCGGTAGCCCAGCTTCGCCATCTCCTCGGGCGTGCTGCCGACCACCACCCAGTCACGCTCGCGTGCCTTGCGGCCGAGGAGCTCGTCCCTGACTGCGCCGCCGACCAGATAGACTTGCATGCGGCGAATACTAACCCACCCGCACGATCCGCCATGTCGCGTCTGTCCGCCGTCCTGTTGATCGCCTTGGGCCTGCCGCAGCTCGCGGGCTGTTACGCGATGCAGGCGGCGCGCGGTCAGTGGAGCGTGATGGCGAAGCGCGAGCCGATCCAGGAGGTGATCGCGCGGCCTGAAACGCCGGCGACGCTCAAGACCAGCCTTGCGACGGTGCTGGATGTGCGCCGGTTCGCCACCCAGGAACTGGGCCTGCCGGACAACGGCAGCTATCGCAGCTATGCGGACATCGGACGGGCGTACGTGGTCTGGAACGTTTTCGCCACGCCGCGCTTCTCCATCGAGCCGCGGCGCTGGTGCTTTCCGGTCGCCGGCTGCGTCGCCTATCGCGGCTACTTCGCCGAGAAGGGCGCGCGCAGCTTCGCGCAACGCCTGGAGGAGGATGGCCTGGACGTGTACGTCGGCGGCGTCGCGGCCTACTCGACGCTCGGGCATTTCGAGGATCCGGTGCTCAACACCATGATCGGCTGGAGCGACGTGCAACTCGCCGCCATCATTTTCCACGAGCTGAGCCACCAGCTGCTGTACGTGCCGGGCGATTCCTCGTTCAACGAATCCTTCGCGAGCGTGGTGGAAGGGGAGGGCGTGCGCCGCTGGCTGCGCGCGCAGAACCGTGAGGCGGACCTCGACGCGTATCGCGGGCAACAGCGCCGCTACGGGCAGTTCGTCGACCTGCTCATCGACACCCGCCAGCGGCTCGACCAGCTCTACCGAAGCGGAGTTGCGGAGGACGAGATGCAGCGCGCGAAGGAGGCGACCTTTGCGCAGCTGGCCGAGGATCACACCCGGCTCAAGCAGCAGTGGGGTGGCCGCTCGGCGTTCGACCGCTGGTTCGCGAGCGGCGTGAACAACGCGCACCTGGTGTCGGTGGCCACGTACGAGGAGTGCGTGACCGGCATCCAGGCGGTGCTCGATGCAGCCGGCGGCGATCTGCAGGAGTTCTACGCGCGGATGCGCGCGATCGCGGAGCTCGACGCGGAGGCGCGGCGCGCGCGCCTGTGCGTGAGATAGCAAGAGCGGACCGCGGAAAAAATTCGGGGTGGAAGAGGGCAAGCCCCTTCCACCCCGCAGTGTCCCCGCTCGTGTCTCTTTCTTAGAACGTTCCGCGCAGCGTCAGGATGTACGCCGGGTCGGCCTCTTCGGTCAGGAACCGCGCGCTGACGGGCGTGCCGTTCTGCAACTGCTCGAGCGACTCGTAGACCCGCTCGGCTTCGGTCAGCTTGGCATCGAGCAGGTTCTGCGCCGCAACGCGGATCACGAACCGGTCGAAGAGTGTCTTCTCGAGGAACAACTCGAGATTGCCCTCGTAGTCGATGTCGCGCACTTCCTTCGCCTCGGCGCTCACGTTCGTCCAGCGCTGCGACTCGCCGCGCTCCTGGTAGCTCGCGCCCCAGGTGAAGCCCCACGACTCGATGCGATGATCGAAGCCGACGTTGAACACGTAGTCGGGCTGCTCGGAGAACTTGTGCTCGATGGGGAAGTTCACGTTCGCGTCCAGGATCTCGCTGTCGAGATAGGTGTAGTTCGCGAAGAAGTGCATGTTCGGCAGCCTCAGGAACTCGAGCGGATAGCTGAAGTCCAGCTCCGCGCCCCACAGGTCGCCCTTGTTGGGGTTGTTGATCCAGACCGTGGCCTCGATGTCCTCGTCGATCGCCTCCTGGAACACCGTGTTCACTTCTTCCGGCACGCCGTCCAGCTCGATCTTGTCCTCGACCTTGCGATAGAACACGTTGAGGCCGAGGATCGCATCGCGCGCATCCAGCGAGATGTCGAAGCCCGTGTCCAGACCCCACGCCGTCTCCTGCTCGAGCGTCGGGTTGCCGAGGATGCTCTCCTCGTCGTCGATCAGCAGCGTCGGGTTGATCTGGTCGAAGCTCGGGCGGCGGACCGTGCGCGCCACGCTGAAGCGCAGCAGCGTGCGGTCGGTCACGTCCCAGCGGAAATGCGCGCTCGGGTTCAGCTCGAACGTGTCTTCCGAAGAGTTGATCTGGTTGCCGTCGATGATGATGCCGAGAGTCGCCAGAGCGTCCGCGGCCTCGGCGATCGCTTCCGACACCGTCGCGTCGATGTCGAGGCTCGTCTGCTCGCCGCGCGCGCCCAGTTCCAGGGTCGCCTTGTCGCCGAGCTTGATGTCCCACTTGATGAAGCCGTCCAGGCGCTGCTCGTCGGCGCTGAATACGCTCAGTCCCGAGTCGTCCTCTTCCAGGACGCCATCCTCCACCTCGAAGGCGTGGAAGGAGAAGTCGCGGGTGCGGCTCTTCAGGTCGACGCCGAAGGTGAACCCGCCGAAGCCCAGCGAGGTCTTGAAGCTGATCTCCTCGTCCTCGGCGAGGGTCTCCTCGACGCTGGCGAGCAGGTCCGCCTGGCGCAGCGTCTCTGCCTGGTGCGGCACGGCTGCGAAGAACTGCGTGATCTCGTCGTTCGACTGCTCCAGGAACGGCAGGATGTCGTCCACCGTGTTGATGCCGGCGGAGGCGAAATCGAACTCCAGGTCGTCTTCCCAGTTGGTCTCGGTGGAGTCGAACTCGGTCTTGTCGTAGCCGACCTCGATCTTCCATTCGTTGTCTTCGCCGAACGCGGATTCGAAGCCGGTCAGCACGCCCCAGTTCTCTTCGGTGAACGCATCGCTCTGGTTGTACTGCAGCGTGCCGGTGGCCAGCTCGCCGTCGTCGTCCTCGGCCTCGAACTCGCGGCCGAGCTCCAGCTCTTCACGGTCGGTGTCGATGTAGAAGCCGCCGATGTACCACTCCTTGCCCTCGCTCGGCCGGAAGCGGAAGTCCCCCGTCCACGCAAGGTCGGTGCTCTCGCGCTCGTCGGGGCCTTCGGTGACCGCGGTGAACGCAGGCTCCGCGCCGCCCTCGCCGTCGAATGCGCGCTCGATGTCGGTCTCGATCTTGCGGTTGAAGCGTTCCTGGTAGTTGAACGACGTGCCCCACTCGGTGCGATCGCCGCTGTTGCCGAACGACAGGAACGCGCTCGGGACGGTCTCGCCGTCGATGTGATACGCGCCGGCGCGGTAGATGCCGCCGGACAGCTCGGCACCTTCCTTGAGGATGATGTTGAGCGTGCCGCCGATGCCCTGGCTGTCGATGTCGCTGCTCGGGCTGCGGATGATCTCGATGCGCTCCACCAGCTCCGCGGGAATGCGGTCCACCACCACCGTGTTGTCGTTGGTGCCGCCGGTCACGCGCTTGCCGTTGATCAGGATCTGCGTGTACTCGGTGCCCACGCCGCGCAGCGACGGCGCGGAGTACTCGCCGATGTCGCTGGCGAACACCACGCCGGGCACGCGCTTCATCATGTCGCCGACCGACAGCGGCTCGAAGCGCTGGAAGTATTCCTCGTCGTAGGAGAGCGTCGGGTTCGGAACGTCGACGCGGTTGCGCGCGTTCACGCGCTTCGCGAGGACTTCGATCTCCCCCAGTTCTTCGGTGGCGGCGGGCTGGTCCTGTGCGTACGCGGGCGCGTGCATCGACAGCGCGGTCAGGGCCGCGCTCGCAGCTGTGAGGCTCGCGGCACGGATGTTCTTTCGCAGCATCGAGTGATCCCCCTCGGAAGAAAGTCGGTCACGGTGCCGTGCGCCTGTTGCGGCGGCATGACAATTTCGCGGCCGAGTATAGAACGAATATTTTGACAATTTCAATTCATGAAAATATTGTTCTACGCACCAATGCCCTGGACAGGCCCGCGGACGGCCGGCTGGAACAACCGTTCGACCGGTGAAACGTGCATTGCGTGATAATCGTGAAAACGGGGCAGAGGGACGAGATCATGGCCGCAGCCCAGAACGTCGAGAATCTCCGGGCGGAGATCGTCCGCCGCTACGAATCGCTGAGCCCCCGGCTCAAGCAGGTGGCGGCCTACGTGCTCGAGCACCCGAACGACATCGGCCTGGAAACCCTCGCCGTCATCGCCGAGCGCAGCCGCGTGCAGCCCTCCACCATCGTGCGCTTCGCCAAAGCGCTGGGCTACGGCGGCGCGAGCGACATGCAGAAGCTGTTCCGCGACGAGATCCTGAGCTACGCGCCCAATCCGAGCTACGCCGAGCGCATCCGCCAGTTCAACGACCGCGCCGGCGGCAAGCACGAGCTGTCCCCGCACGAGCTCATGAACGAGTTCACGGCCAGCAACATCATGGCCCTGGAGCATTTGCGCGAGAACGCCCGCAAGCCGGACCTGGACCGCGCGGTGCGCATGATCGGGGAGGCGGAGAGCGTGTACCTGCTCGGCGTGCGCCGCTCCTACCCGGTCGCCGCCTATCTCGCCTACGCGCTGCGGCACGTCGAGAAGCGCTCCTACCTGGTCGACGGCACGGCCGGCATGCTCCAGGAGCAGGGCAACATGGCGACCAGCCGCGACCTGCTGATCGCGATCAGCTTCCGTCCTTACGCCACCGAAACCGCCGAAGTGGTCGCGGGCGCGCGCGCGCGCAAGGCGAAGATCATCGCGCTGAGCGACAGCCGCCTGAGTCCGATCGCGCGCGAGGCGGACCTGTGCTTCGAGATCAAGGACGCCGAGTTCCGCCAGTTCCGCTCCCTCACGGCCTCGCTGTGCCTCGCGCAGACGCTGGTCATCAGTTACGCATTCCAGATCGAGGCCAAACGATGAAGAAGCGCTTCGCGCTGTTCGGCGCCGGCCGTATCGGCCGCATCCACGCCCGCAATCTCGCGGCGAATCCGCACGCGGAGCTGCGCTACGTGATCGACGTGAACGAGGCGGCGGCGCGCGAGCTGGCGGCGGCGCACGGCGCGAGTGTGGTGCAGACCCAGGCGGCGCTCGCGGACAGCGCGGTCGATGCGGTGCTCATCGCGAGCTCCACGGACACGCACGCCGACCTGATCGAGGCGAGCGCGCGCGCGGGCAAGGCGATCCTGTGCGAGAAACCGCTGGACCTGAACGTGGAGCGCGCCACGCGCAGCCTCAAGACCGCGGACGGCACGGGCGTGCTGCTGGCGCTCGGCTTCAATCGCCGCTTCGATCCGTCTTTCAGCGCGCTGCGCAAGCGCGTGGTCGCCGGCGAGGTCGGACAGGTGGAGTGCGTGAGCATCACCAGCCGCGACCCGGCGCCGCCGCCCGTGGAATACGTCGCGCGATCCGGCGGGCTGTTTCGCGACATGACCATCCACGACCTCGACATGGCGCGCTGGCTGCTCGGCGAAGAGGTCGCCGCGGTGAGCGCGCACGGCGCCGCGCTCGTGGATCCCGCCATCGGCCGCGCCGGCGACATCGATTCGGCCGTGCTGGTTCTGCAGACGGCCAGCGGCAAGCTCTGCCACATCAGCAACAGCCGTCGCTGCGCGTATGGCTACGACCAGCGCATCGAGGTCTTCGGCTCCCAGGGCATGCTGCGCGCGGAGAATCAGCGCGCCACCAGCGTCGAACGGGCGGGCGAGGGCGGGTTCAGCACCGATCCGGTGCTGCACTTCTTCCTCGAGCGCTACGCATTGGCGTACCAGCTCGAGCTGCAGGCGTTCGTGGACAAGCTGCTCGGTCGCGAGGCCAGCATCGTCACGGGACTCGACGGCCTGCGCGCCCTGCAGCTCGCCGACGCGGCGCAACTCGCGCTGCAGAGCGGGACCACGGTGCGCCCGGTGTTCCGCTAAGCGTGGAATAGCGATAGAAGGGTCGTTTCACTCATATCAAAAATTGAAATTTTCATTTCATACTCGTATCCTGCTGCCATGGCCCTTCGCATCGGACTCATCGGTTCTGGTTTCATCGGACGCTCGCACTCCATTGCGCTGAGCGCGGTCGGCTCCGTCTTTCCGGAGATCGAGGCGCCGGTGCTCGAAGTGATCGCCGAGGCCGACCCTCACAAGGCGGCGCGCGCGGCGCGCGAGCTGGGTTTCCGGCGCTTCGCGCGCGACTGGCGCGAGCTGGTGCGCGACCCGAACGTCGACATCGTCGACGTCTGCTCGCCGAACTACCTGCATCACGAGATGGCGCTGGCGGCCCTCGCCGCCGGGAAGCACGTGTACTGCGAGAAGCCGCTCGCACTCGACGTCGCGCAGGCGCGCGAAGTGGCCGAGGCAGCGGAGCGTGCCGGCGTGGTGCACCTCACGGGTTTCAACTACGCCTGCAATCCGCTGGTGCGCATGGCCGGCGAGATGATCGCCAGCGGCGAGCTCGGCCGCATCTTCGGTTTCCGCGGCCGCTACTTCGAAGACTACATGACCGATCCCGCGGTGCCGTTCAGCTGGCGCTGCGAGCGGCGCCTCGCCGGCGCGGGTGCGCTCGCCGACCTGGGCTCGCACCTGATCAACATGGCGCACGTGCTCATCGGGCCGATCGCGCGCGTGAACGCGCGACTCACCACGGTGCACCCCGAGCGGCGCGACCCGGCGGGCGGGCAGATGCGGCGCGTGGAGAACGAGGACACCGCGAGCGCTCTGGTGGAGTTCGCGACCGGACTGCAGGGCACGTTCGAGATCAGCCGCGTGGCCACCGGCTACAAATGCGGCCTCGCTTTTCGCATCTACGGCAGTCGCGGCAGCATCGCCTTCGACCAGGAACGCATGAACGAGCTGCGCCTCTACAGCGCGGCGGACCCGGCAGGCCAGCGCGGCTTTCGCACGATCCTCACCGGGCCCGAGCACCCGGACTACCGGTTTTTCTGCCCCGCGTCCGGCCACGGCCTGGGGATCAACGACCTCAAGATCATCGAGGCGCGCAACCTCCTGCATGCGATCGCGAGCGGCGGGCGCGCGACGCCGGGCTTCGACGAAGGCCTGCGCGTGCAGCAGGTGATGGATGCGATGGAGCGTTCCCACGAGCAGGGCTGGGTGCGCATCGACATGGACGACAGGCGGTCATGACACTGGTGCTGGATTCACATCGCGAGGGCTTTGCGCCCGGGTTCACGGCCGTCACGACCTATGACGAGCCGGATCC
>DASTQG010000393.1:0-3103 GCA_035761885.1 Steroidobacteraceae bacterium
CGCGCCTGTACCTCGTCCACAACACGCGCGTGCTCCTGGGACTGGTGCCGGCGCCGGCGGCTCAGGCCGTCGCCCAGCCCGTTGTCGAAAGCGAGGTCACCCCGGCAAGCTCAGTGCTTCGGACGCCGCCATGAACAGCGCGCCGACGCCTTTCGGATCGTTCGGCACGATGGGCTCGGACAGGTAGTACTCGTAGCTGCCGTCGCGATACGGCACGTTCCCCAGCCCCGCCACGCCGCAAATGCCGTCGAGCCGCGTTGGGTCGAGAAAACGCTCGATGCAGGCCGCGAACGCACGGCGGCCTTCGGCGCCGTAGCCCGCATGCAGCACGCCGAGCCGCGCGCCCTTCATCAGCGCATAGGCAATCATGAGGGTGGCCGAGGCTTCCTCGTAGTTCCCCTCGCGATCGCCCTGATCGAGCACCTGATACCACAGCCCGCGCGCGCTGCGCACCGCCAGGAGTGCGTCGGCGCATTCGCGCAAGAGCGTCTGCAACAGGTTAGCTGCGGCCGTTCCATGCGAGTCTGCCAACGCCTCGCAGCAATCGGTGAGAGCCATCACGTACCAGCCCATCGCGCGGCCCCAGAAGCAAGGCGAACAGCCGGTCTGCGGGTTACTCCAGCGCTCCAGGCGTCGCTCGTCCCAGCCGTGGTAGTAGAGACCCGAGCGCTCATCGCGCATGGCGGCACGTACGTGCTCGAACTGCCGGCGTGTATCTTCGATCAGCTCCGGCCGCTGCGCGATGCGGGCGTAGGCGACCTGGAAAGGCTGCGCCATGTACAGCCCGTCGAGCCACACCTGCCAGGGATAGATGCGCTTGTGCCAGTAGTTGCCGGACGCGGTGCGCGGATGGCGCTCGAGCTGCGCGAACTGCACGTCGAGCGCACGCCGGAATCGCACATCGCCCGTGAGGTCGAACAGCGTGAAGAGCGTCTTGCCCGCGTTCACGTTGTCGATGTTGAACTCGGCCGGATCGAAGCCGGCGATCTCACCCTGCGGCCCGATGCGCGCGGACACCTGGCGGTGCGCGAAGTCGGAGAGAAAGCGTTCCCCGCTCGCGCGCGCCAGATCGAGGCAACCCTTGTAGATGCAGCCGTCCTCGTAGTTCCAGTGCTCGCGATAGGGCTTCCAGGCCGCGAGGTATCCACGCACGAAGGCGGCCAGAGGTGCGCCGGGTGGAAGCCACTTCGATTCCAGACCTGCGCTCATTCGACGTTCTCACGGATCAGCTCGGGGCCGTGCGCGCCCGCGATCCGCACCGATTCGAGTGACAGGCCGCGCACGTTGCAAAGGTACAGGCCCTGTCGCGTGACGGGCTGGATCGATTCGGCCATGTCGGGCGGCGCCGGCCGCGCGGCTGCATCGAAGCTCACCTGGTAGCCACGCAGGCGCAGGTTCTCGACCGGACGCTCCGGCAGACCGAGCACGTAGCCGGCGCTGTGCGCGGCGCGGGTGCAATCGATGCGTTCGAGGCTCAGGTTGCGAATCGCGGGAGTTCCGCCGTCCGGCGCGCGCCAGCCGCGGTCATCGACGTGATGGCGGCGCGCGGCGGGATCGTGGGTAACGCAGCGATAGAAACTGTTCACGACGAACGGCGTGCCCACACGGTCCATTGCGACGTTCTCGAGCCGCACGCCGTCGACGATCGCGCTCGCGCCACGGCCGCGGCGGGTCTTGATGCGCAAGCCCCGGTCGGTCGACTCGAAACGGCAGTCGCTCGCGTGCACGCCGTACACACCGCCCGAGGTCTCCGAGCCGATCACGATGGCGCCGTGGCCGCGCACCATGTGGCAATTGCTGATGCGCACGCGCCGCGTGGGCGCCGGCGCCGGCCGGTCGGGTTCCACCTTGCCGGCCTTGATCGCGATGCAATCGTCGCCCGTGGAGATGCGGCAGCCCGCGATCGTGACGTCCTCGCAGGACTCGGGGTTCATGCCATCGGTGTTGGGAGAACCGGGCGGCGCCTCGATGGTCACGTCCAGCAGGTGCACGCGCCGGCAGCGCAGCGGATGCACTGTCCAGGACGGCGAGTTGCGCAACGTCACGCCTTGCAACATGACGTCCTCGCAGTCGACGAGATAGACGAGCCTCGGACGCCAGCCCGCGAACGGCGCCTTGGGACGGCTCCACCACGTCGTGGTACTCGCGTTGCCGTCGATCGTTCCCGCGCCGTGAATGCGCACTCGCGCGATGCCGATGCCCGTGAGAAGCGCCGCGTGGCAGGAAGCCGCCGCCCCTTCCCAGCTGCCGACGTCGGCACCGAGCACTGGCCAGCGCTCGATGTCCGGATGGCCGACCAGCCGCGCGTCGCGCTCGAAATGCAGGTCCATGTCGCTGCGCAGAAAGAGAGGGCCGGTGAGCCATTCGCCTGGCCCGAAAGTCAGGACGCCACCCGCGGGGCAGGCATCGATGGCCGCCTGCAGCGCACGCGTATCGTCCGTGCGTCCGTCACCCGCTGCGCCGAACTCGCGCACGCTCGTCGCCACGGCGGCTGCGGGCATCTCCACTTGCAGCGTTTCACGCTCGGAGCCGCATTGACGCGTCACCTCGTATCGATATGAGGGCAGCCAGCCATCGAGCGTGAACACGTTGCACGCGGCCTCGTAGCGCACCTTGCCATCGACCGTCACGCAATGCCCGTGAGGCGATTCGAACGCCGAACCATCGCGTATCTCGAAGGTCGCGCTGCGGGTCGTGACACCGAGGAGGCGGAAAGACACCGGGCGCACCGCTAGCGGATCACGCGCTCGAGCGTGCGGTTCATGTCCTCGAAGAGCCGCTCGCCTGCGCGGCTCACGTCGATGCGCCCGTAGCCCAGCTCCTCGAAGATATCGATGAAGCCGTCGCGCACGCGCGCGTGCTCGAAATAGCCGCTCTCGCGCACGGCGTTGGGGAGCGTGGCGACCTGCTGCACACCGTCCCAGGACAACCCCCGCAGGAGCCCGTCGCCGCCGAGCACGTCGAGCGCGCGGCGACTCACCGGTACGCCGCGCTTGAGCGCCAGCGCCCTCACCCCCTCGGGATCGTTGAGCACGAAGTCCATGAGCATCGCCGCTTCGCGAGCGTGCGGGGTGTCGCGGTTGATCGCGAACATCATGGCCGG
>DASTQG010000394.1:0-3628 GCA_035761885.1 Steroidobacteraceae bacterium
TCGCGCGCAGGAGCGGCTCGGGGAGCGCTTCGACATCCGCAAATTCCACGACACGGTGCTCGGCAGCGGAGCCGTGCCCCTGGATGTGCTGGAAAAGAGCATCGACGCGTGGATCGCTGGCGAATCCGGCGCAACGAAGGCGGCGGCGCGATGAGGCGTGTCGCGGCGCAAGTGTGGGTACGAGGCTACCTCGCGGGCGCCACGCTGCTGCTCGCACTGTCGGGTTGCTCTCTCAGCATCGGCTCGAACGGGGTCGACCTCGACACCTCAGGCGAGCGCAACGACACGGTCGAGCTGGTCGAGCGGCGCCGGTTTGACGCGATGATCGCGCAGGACGTGGCGAAGCTCGAGCCCATGCTGGCCGAGGAGCTGTACTACGGCCACTCCACGGGCCTGGTCGAGAACAAGCCGCAGTTCCTGGAGAGCATCCGCAGCGGCCAGTTCCGCTACCGCTCCATCGAAGTGAAGCACCTCGACGTGCGCCTCTACGACGAGATCGCGCTCGTCACGGGCCTGGTTCACGTACGCGTGGAGATCAAGGGCCAGCCGCTGGAGACGGACCTGCGCTACAGCGACGCCTATGCGAGGCGCGACGGTCGCTGGCAACTCGTCGCCTGGCAGTCGGCCCGGGTGCAATAGACGCATGCTGAAACCACGACGCAACTCCATTGCCGTGATGGTCGGCGGCGTGCAGGTCGGCGGCGGCGCGCCGATCGTCGTGCAGTCCATGACCAACACGGACACTGCCGATGCGGATTCGACCGCGCTGCAGGTCAAGGCGCTGGCGCGCGCGGGCTCGGAGCTGGTGCGCATCACGGTGAACACGGCCGAGGCCGCCGCGCAGGTGCCCGTCATCCGCGAGCGGCTGGCACAGCTCGGCGCGAGCGTGCCGCTGATCGGCGACTTTCATTTCAACGGCCACAAGCTCCTGAAGGAATTCCCGGCCTGCGCCGAGGCGCTGGACAAGTACCGCATCAACCCGGGCAACGTCGGGCGCGGCAGCAAGCGCGATCCGCAGTTCGCCGAGATGATCGAGGTGGCCTGCCGCTACGACAAGCCGGTGCGCATCGGCGTGAACTGGGGGAGCCTCGACCAGGACCTGCTCACGCGGCTCATGGACGAGAACTCGCAGCGCGCGGAGCCCCTCGATGCGAGCGATGTGATGCGCGAGGCGATGGTGGTCTCGGGCCTGGAGAGCGCGCGGCGTGCGCAGGAGCTGGGCCTGCCGCGCGATCGCATCATCATCAGTGCGAAGGTCAGCGGGGTGCAGGACCTCATCGCCGTGTACCGCAGCCTCGCCGCACGCTGCGAGTACCCGTTGCACCTGGGCCTCACCGAGGCCGGCATGGGCTCCAAGGGCATCGTCGCCTCCACTGCCGGCATGGCGGTGCTGCTGCAGGAGGGCATCGGCGACACGATCCGCGTGTCGCTCACGCCCGAGCCGCGCGGGGATCGCACCAACGAGGTGATCGTGGCGCAGGAGATCCTGCAGACCATGGGCCTGCGGTCCTTCACGCCCATGGTGGTCGCCTGCCCCGGCTGCGGGCGCACCACGAGCACGTACTTCCAGGAGCTCGCGCAGAAGATCCAGTCGCACATCCGTCACCGCATGCCCGAGTGGCGCACCCGTTACGCGGGGGTCGAGGACATGACCGTCGCGGTGATGGGCTGCGTGGTGAACGGACCCGGCGAGAGCAAGCACGCGAACATCGGCATCAGCCTGCCGGGCACGGGCGAGCGCCCGGTCGCACCGGTGTACGTGGACGGTCAGAAGGACGTGACGCTCAAGGGCGAGCGCATCGCCGAAGAGTTCCAGGCGCTCGTCGAGCAATACGTCGAACGCAAGTACGCGCGCCGCTAGCGCACGGACAGGAGGTCGCGGTCATGGCCGATTCGAAAGCCGATACGGGCGTCGCGCTCAGCGAGCGCAAGTGTGTTCCGTGCGAGGGTGGCGTGCAGCCGCTCGCGCGCGCGGAAGCGGAGCGGTATCTTGCCAAGCTCGCGCCGGGTTGGACGCTCGCTGACGATGCCACGTTCATCGAGCGCGCCTGGAAGTTCAAGGATTTCTACCGCACGATGAGTTTCGTGAACGCGGTGGCGCACATCGCCAACCGCGAGGATCATCATCCGGACCTGGACGTGGGCTATGACCGCTGCCGCGTGCGCTACATGACGCACGCCATCCACGGGCTGTCGGAGAACGACTTCATCTGCGCCGCGAAGATCGATCGCCTCCCCTAGAAAAGGGGACAGTCCCCTTTTCTCCGCGCGTTAACGGGCGAGCAACCTTTTCTTCACCTGCCGCATCTAGGCTGGTGAGGGTTCAAGGAGGTTGCCATGTTCGAGTCCATTCTCGCCGTCACGGAGGCTTTCGGGCAGTCCGAGTCGGCCAACGACGCGGCCTACGAGCCGGGCGCGTCCGGTATCCGCGCGGGCGCGGATCGCTTCTGCCACGACGTCGTTGCGCAGACCGTCGGCCCAGGGCGAGCACGCAGCGCGAATCGGCGCCGCAGCATCCTCACGCGGTTCAACGACGACTCCGCGCGGCTGTTCCGGCCGTTTCGCGTCTTTTGAGACGCGGAGCACGCAGCATGCGCGCGCAAGTTTGCACTGTCGCACAGGAGCGACGCCCTTCCCGGAGTAGCGTAGCCCCCCGTCAGGGCTAAAGGTGTCCCATGCTCTACGAGAACCTGGTTTTACAGAATGCGTTCTCCCGCAGCGGACGCGCCCAGCCACGCATCGACCTGGACCGCATCCGGGAGCGACTGCAGGCCTCGCGCGAGCTCACGCCGCAGGAGGCTGACGCGCTGCTCTCCGAATCGATGTGGAGCCGGCCGGCACCGCGCGTGCTGAGTCCGTTCTCGGACAATCACTCCAGCCACTTCCGGCTGTTCCGCATCTACTGACCGCGCGCAGTGCGCGGCGGCGGGCGTGAGGTGCGCGCCAGTTCGGGCAGATCGCCCGTCGTGCCCAGCGCACGGCGTGTGAAGAACTCCTTGAGGACACCGACGCGGTTCGTAACCGCGAACCCCGCGCGCCGCGCCGTCCCCAGCCATCGATCCTGGTTCGAGAACAGCCGATTGATGCCGTCGAGCGCGTTGAGCATCACCAGGTTCTCGCCCTTGCGCCAGCGCTCGTAGCGGCGCAGCACACGCAGATCCCCCAGCCCTTCTCCCGACGCCTCGCCGAGCACCTGCGCGAGCGCGGCCGCATCCAGGAATCCCAGGTTCACGCCCTGCCCCGCGAGGGGATGCACTGCGTGCGCGGCATCGCCCACGAGCACGAAACTGTCCTCCACGTACCGCCCGGCATGGCTGCTGCGCAGCGGGAAGTCGGCGCGCGCGCTGCAATCCAGCACCGTGCCCAGCGCGCCATCCGTCGCGGTTTCGACAGCGCGACAGAACGCAGGCGCCTCCAGTGCCATGAGCTCGCGCGCGTGCTCATCGCTCGTGCTCCACACGATCGAGGAGCGGCCATCGTGCAGCGGCAGCAAGGCGATGGGGCCGCCGGGCAGGAAGCGTTGCCACGCCGTGCGCTGGTGACTCGCGTCCGTGCGAATGTGCGTCACGACCGCGCGCCCGTGCTGCGCGCAGCTCACGGGGATGTCCATCATCTGGCGCGCCGGGGA
>DASTQG010000395.1:0-2710 GCA_035761885.1 Steroidobacteraceae bacterium
GAAGGCGCAAGCCCGGGTATTGGCTCGCGATCAACGCTTCCACTTCGGTCCGTTCGAGGGCCCTTGTTTTTGTCACAGCCGGCCTGGCCTTCACCCCGGGGCGTCCTCGATAGCCTAGCAAATGCGATTACGCGCCGCGCGTGGAACAGGGCGCCGCGCCACGACAGAACACGGTATGGATGGCGGGGAAAGCGGCCGTGTGGTAGTGGTACGTGCGCGAATTGCATCAATAAAGAGAACAAGAGGGAGCCGTTGCGATTCTCGCCCGTCCTCTACTGCTGTCTGGGGTGCGCGCTCCTCGTGCACGCGCGCGCCGCGGCGATCGAATGCGAAGGCATGCCGCTCGATGCGCGGCCCTCTTCCCCGCCAGCCGTGAGCATCCAGGGCCGCAGCTCCGTGAGCGTGCCGCTTCGGATTCCTGCGGGTGCCGAAGCATTCCTGTTCGCACGCGAGCAAGGCATCGACGTTTCGGTCGTGCTGCGCCGCCCGGGGCGAGCGGGAACCGTCGCCACCGACAATCCGGTGCGACGCACGGGCGTGCAGCGAGTGCGCCTTGCGCCGGTGGTGGACGGGCAATACACGGTCGAAGTCACCGGCAAGGAACATCGGAACGCCCGCGGAACGGTTCAGCTTGCAGTCTGGATTCCCGGCGGCGCCGGCTCTTCGCAGACGTGCCTGCATGCCCAGCGGGCTATGGCGGCGGGCGATGAAGCCTTCGCACTCGGACAGAGTGTTTCGCAGGGAAGCGCGCCGAGCGCCGCGACCGATGCAGGCGCGGCATACCGCAAGGGGCGCGCCGACTACCAGCGCGCGGTTGAACGGTTCGCGGCCGATGACACGGGCACCCTGCGCGCTCATGCCGAACACTCGCTGACCGCGATTCTCTACCAGAACGTTCAGGACTGGACACAGGCACAAGCCTGGGCGGGCCGGGCGGCGTCCTCCTACCAGGCGAGTGGCGACACGTATGGCCGCGCGCGCGCCATGGCGCTGCAGGCGGCCGCGACCATGGAGGTGGCGCTGACGCCGCGCACCGCGTCTTCGACCACCACCGCCGCGCCGCAATCGATGAGCAGTCTGCTGGCCCGGGCGCGCTCGCAACTCAACGACCTCGCCGCGTTCCATGCCTCGCGCGGAGAGACCTACGACCAGGCGCTCGCGCTCAACAACGTCGGGCTCGCGTACTACTACGAGGGTCTCTACGACCAGGCCATCGAAGCTTACGGCTCGGCGCTGCGCCTGCAACGCGGCCTGGGTGAAACGACCCGCGAGGCGCAGATCCTGCAGAACATCGCGCTGGTCGAATCCGAGATCGGGCGGTTCTCTTCCGCGATCACGCGCTACGAGCAGGTGCTCGGGCTCCTGGATCGCGACGAAGCGGCGCGGCTGTACGCCGACGTTCTGAACAACAGCGCCATGACGCGCGCGGCGACCGGGGACCTCGACACGGCGCTGCGCCAGTACGGCGAAGCAGAGGAGATCTACGAGCAACGCCAGATCACGCGCGAGCTGGCGCGCACGCTGCACGGCATCGGGTTCGTGTACTACCGCCTGGGCGACCAGCAGCTCGCGCTCGAGTACTTCGAGCGGGCGCTCGCGTTGCGTAGCGCTGCACTGGATGCGCGCGGCCGCACGGCATCGCTTCGCGCCACTGCCTCGGTCCTGCGCGAGCTCGGCAGGGTGGAAGAGGGGCTCGCGTTGCATCGCGAGGCGCTCGAGCTCGCGGGCGCTCCTTCGATGCGGGCACGAATCCTGGTGGAGATCGCCAGGGACCAACTGCTGCTGGGGCGAACCGCTGCGGCCTCCGAGGCCATCGAGTCCGTGTTGCGCCAGGAGGTGGCGGGGGATGAGATGGTGAGCGCGATGGCGCGCCAGCAGCGCGGGCGCCTGCGTGCGAAGCTCGGCAGTGCGGTGGAGGCCGAGTCCGACTTTCTCGCCGCGCGCGAGGTGTTCGTCGCGAACGACTCGCCCTCCGACCGGTTCGCGGTGGAGCTGGACCTGGCGGTGCTCGCACGCGAGCGCGGCCGCGCGAAGAACGCGTTGAGCGCCGTCGACGCCGCGCTGGCGCTCGCCGAGGAAGTGCGCCTGCAGACGTCGAACCCGGAACTGCGCGCAACGCTTTTTCAACCGTTGCGTCCGGCCTGCGACCTGAAGATTTCCCTCCTGGCCGAACAGTATTTTTCGCAAGCGCCGGGCAGCGCCGCACAGCGTCGGGAACTGGCCCTGGGAGCACTCGCGGCTGCGGAGCAATGTCGCGCGCGGGCGCTCGCCGATTTTCGAGCCTTGCGTTCGCCGACGCAGGCCGCCGCGGAGCAGGAAGCGCGCCGGCAGAATCTGTACCGCGAGCTCGCCACGCGCCGCTACCAGATGGAAGTCAGGCTGGACCGCTCGGGGCCGGCTGACCCGCGCGTCGCGGCGATGCGAGCGGAAATAGCCTCGTTGCGGCGCGAGATCGATACGTTGAATGCCGGGCTTGGCGCGACGCGTTCGTCTCAGGCGCGCACCGACCTCAGGCCCCGCCTCGAAACGCTCGGCGACGACGTGGCGGTCATCGCGTACTGGATCGGCAAGGAACGATCGCTGGCCTGGGTGTTGACGCGTGAGTCGGTCGAGCTCGTGCAGCTGGCCGCGCCACAGGAGGTGAATGACGCCGCGCGCCGTTTTCATGCCGCGCTCAGCTCGCTGTCCTCGGCTTCGGAGGATGCCCGTG
>DASTQG010000396.1:0-2720 GCA_035761885.1 Steroidobacteraceae bacterium
GAAGTTGTCGAGCGCCGCGAGGTAGAAACCCTCCGCGCGCTCCAGCTCTCCAGCGTGCTTCAGCGTCTCGCCCATCCCGAAGAGCGCTTCGGTCGCGAACGGATGCTTCGTGCCCACGGATCGTTCGAAGCGCGCCAGCACTTCCTCGAACTCCCCGCGCGCGAGCGCGTGCCGGCCCGCGATGCGGTGCATCGTTGCGATGGTGCTCAGCGTGCGCAGCACGTCGACGTGCTCCGGCGGAAACTGCGCCTCCACGATCTTGAGTGCCCGGTCGAGGTGCACGGCGGCGAGATCGAAGTTGCCCAGCGCTACCTCCGTCTTCGCGAGGCCCGCGAGCGGTGCGCGCAGGTCGGGATGAAACGGCCCCCATTTCTTCTCGGCGATCGCGAGCGAGCGGGTGAGCGATGCTTTCGCTCCGGCCAGGTCCCCGATCTCGAGCAGCAGGAACCCCCGCCCGCTCAGACTCATGGCGAGGTAGTAGTCATCGGGGCCGAGCACCTGCTCCTGGAGCGCGACCGCCCGATCGTAGTACGCGCGTGCTTCGCGCAACTCGCCGTTGTGCTGACTCGATGTGGCGAGGCCGTAAAGCGTCAGGCCGACGTCGGGATGCAACGGCCCGAGGTGCTTCTCCTTGATCGCGAGTGCACGGCGGTAGTGCACGAGCCCGTCGCCAAAGCGGCCGGCTTGCCACTCCAACCGGCCGAGGTTGTGCACGTTGGCGACGACGCGAATGTCGTCTGCGCCGAAGGCCTGCTCTCGGATCGACAGCGCGCGCTGCAGCAGCTCGCGGGCGCGATCATGCTCGTCCACGTAGATGTGGTACGACCCGAGCATCGTCAACACTTCGGCCGTGATGGGACTGTCGGCCCCGTGCTCCGCTTCGTAGATCGGCAAAGCGCGCAGCAGCACGTCCCGAGCGGCGCCGTAATCGCCGAGCCGCATGTAGACCTGGCTCATCCGGGACAGCGTCTCGCCGGCAGCGAGCGAATCCACGCCCGCGCGCAGCTCGCGGATGCGCAGCGCCTCGCGCAAGGTCTCGAGCGCGGTCTTGTACTCCCGCATCTCTCCCTGTACGGCGCCGAGATAGTGCATCGCTTCCGCGGTCGGAAGGCTCTCGGGCCCGCGCAATCTCGTTCTGATCTCGAGTGCGCCCTGCAGCAGCTCGTGCGCGCGCTCGTAGCTGCCCAGGCCCGAGTACGCGCGCGACATGCTGATCATCAGGCGCGAGGCGACGAGCGGTTGCTCCTTGCGCAGGCGCTCGATTCCCGCCGCGCCTTCATCGAGCACCTGGCGGGCAGTCACGTTCGGCTCGGTGCGATTGGGGTTCGCGTTCTCGAACAAACCCACCATGAACGCCGACACTTCCTCGGAGGTCGCGCGTTCGAGCGCGAGGCGATCGCGCTCCGCGGCGAGGCGCGCCGTGTAGAACGTGATCACTCCGGCGATCAGCGCAACCGCGGCGACGCTCAGTGACGCGGCGAGTGCGTGGCGCTGCAGGAACTTGCGCGTGCGATAGCGCCAGGTGTCCGGCCGGGCCAGAACCGGCCGGTACTCGAGATGATTGCGGATGTCGTCGGCGAGCTCGCTCGCGGTGGCGTAACGGCGCTGCGGCTCCTTGCGCATTGCCTTGAGCACGATGTTGTCCAGCTCGCCCGCCACCTTGCGTGCGAGCACCTCGGGTGCAGTGCCACGGCGGCGCGCGATCTCGTCGACATCGGATGCGGCGCGCAGGGCGGCACTGGGCTCCATCGGCTCCGAATCGCAGATCGCCCGCTCCAGCTCGAGCGGCGCGGTGCTCGTCACGACGTACGGGAAGCGCCCGCACAGGAGCTCGTAGAGCAACACTCCGAGGCTATAGATGTCAGTCGCCGTGGTGATACTGGCGCCGCGCACCTGCTCGGGGCTCGCGTGCCGCGGCGTGAGGTAGCGCGCATCGCCGATCGTCTGATCGGACACGGCCTCGCCGTTGCCGCCTGCGCCGGAGGCGAGGAGCTTGGCAATGCCGAAGTCGAGCAGCTTGGGCGTGCCGTCGGCGGTGACCAGGATGTTCGAGGGCTTGAGGTCGCGATGCACGACCAGGTGCTGGTGCGCGTACTGGACCGCGGCACACACCTGCGCGAACAAGGCCAGGCGCTCGTTGATGCCGAGCCTGGCCTGATCGCAGTAGGCGTCGATCGGCAGTCCATCGACGTACTCCATGACGAGATACGGCGTGCCCTCCTCCGTCGTGCCGCCATCGAGCAGCTGTGCGATGTTCGGGTGATTCAGGTTGGCGAGGATCTGGCGCTCGGCACGAAAGCGCCGCCGCGCATCGTCCGAGGCGAGCGGACTGCTGAGCAGCTTGATCGCCACCTCGCGCTCGAACTGTGCATCCGAGCGGCGCGCGCGAAACACCACGCCCATGCCGCCGGCCGCGATGCGGCCCTCGATGCGGTACGCGCCGAGCATGCGCCCGTTCCAGCTCGTCGCGGCGCTACACGCCACGGCTTCGGCGGTCGCGCCGATCGCATCGCGCAGTCGCCGGTCGCTCGTGACATCGGCTGCGAGCATTTCTTCCACATAGATGCGCAGGTCCGTGTCGCCCTGGCACTCGGCATCCAGCAGCGCGCTACGCTCCGACTCGGCCGCGTGGATCGCCTGGCGAAACACCGACTCGACGCGTTGCCAGCGCTCCGGCGTCAATGTGCCTCCTCAGCGTCCGACGCTCAGGCGACGCAGCA
>DASTQG010000397.1:0-9981 GCA_035761885.1 Steroidobacteraceae bacterium
CCGCCCACGAGGCGCACGGCCGGCTCGTAGGAATCGTAGGCGGGATCGAACACGATCACTTCATCGTCCGCGCCCACGCACGCGGCGATCGCCGAGAACAGCGCTTCGGTGCCGCCAACCGACACAGTGATCTCGTGCTCCGGATCCACCGTGAGCGAGTAACAGCGCGCAATTTTGCGCGCGATCGCCTCGCGCAGCTCCACGACACCCTGCATCGGCGCGTACTGATTGCGCCCCGCGCGCGCATGCTTCGCCAACAGATCGATCAACACCGGATCGAGGTCGTAATCTGGAAAGCCCTGCGCAAGGTTGATGGCGCCGAGTTCCGCGGCGAGCCGGGAGACGACCGTGAAGATCGTGGTGCCGACCTCGGGGAGCTTGCTGCGCATAGTCAGGTGCTGGCGCCCGCCGCGGCGAGCGCAGCGCCCACGATGCCGGCGTGCGCGCGAAAATGCGCGGGAAGAATTTCCGCGCGACTCTTCAGCAGGTGCGCGAAAGATGAGAATTGCTCGGTCACGCCGCCGCCGAGAATGAAAACGTCCGGCCACAGCAGCGCCTGGTAAGCGGCGAGCACATCGTTCACGCGGGAAGCCCACTCGGGCCAGTCGAGCTTGCCTTCGCTGCGCGCACGTCCCGAGGCCCAGTGCTCGGCTTCCCGGCCGTCGATCTCGAGGTGACCGAGCTCGCTGTTCGGCAGCAGCGTGCCGTCGACGAACAGCGCGGTGCCGATGCCGGTCCCGAACGTGATCATCATGACCGTGCCTTTCCGGTCACGGCCGGCGCCGAAGCGCATCTCCGCGATGCCCGCCGCGTCGGCGTCATTGATGACGATCGCGCGGCGACCGGTCACGCGCTCCACCAGCGCTTGCGCGTTCACGCCGATCCAGCTGCCGTCGATGTTCGCGGCCGTGCACACCTCGCCGCGCTTGACCACCGCCGGAAGGGCGACACCCACGGGCCCGTCCACTTCGAACTGAGCGGCGAGCGGCTGCAGCGCCTGCACCACCGCTTCGGGCGTCGCGGGCTGCGGAGTACGCACGCTCGCGGTATCGCCCGCGATCTCGCCGCGCTCCACGTCGACCGGCGCCGACTTGATCGAGCTGCCGCCGACGTCGATACCCAGAATGATCACCGTGCCTTGCGCCTCGCGCCGCTCACTGGTTCGCCGCCTGCGCCATTTGGACGTCGCGCTGGCGCAGGCGTTCCTTGCGCTGCATCCACAGCGCCGAGGTGACGATACCCACCGTGACAGCCAGCACCAGGATGGTGGCGAGTGCGTTGATCTCGGGGCTCACGCCCAGGCGCACCTTGGAAAAGATGAGCATCGGCAGGGTCGTGGAGCCGGGCCCGGAGACGAAGCTGGAGATCACCAGATCATCCCAGGACAACGTGAAGGCCAGGAGCCAGCCGGAAATGATCGCAGGCAGGATGATCGGCAGCGTGATGACGAGGAACACCTTGGCGGGGCGCGCGCCCAGATCCATGGCCGCCTCTTCCAGCGATTCGTCGAAGGTCGTGAGGCGCGACTGCACCACGACCGTCACGTACGCCATGGAGAACGTGATGTGCGCGATCGTCATGGTGGTGACGCCACGCCCGGCAGGCCAGCCGAACGCGGCATCCATCGCCACGAACAGGAGCAGGAGCGAGAGGCCCGTGATCACTTCCGGCATCACGAGCGGCGCGGTGGTCATGCCGGACAGGAGCGTGCGGCCCTTGAAGCTGCCGAAGCGCGCGAGCACCAGCCCCGCGAGCGTGCCGAGGATCACGGCGCCCGTGGCGTTCAGGGCGGCGATCTTCAGGCTCAGCTTGGCGGCGTCGAGCATCTGATCGTTCTGGAACAGCGAGACGTACCACTTGGTCGAGAAGCCCGCCCACACCGTCACCAGCTTCCCGGCGTTGAACGAGTACACGATCATCAGCAGGATCGGCACGTACAGGAACGCGAAGCCGAACGCGAGCGCCGTGAGGAGCACGAAGGAGCGGCGCTGCATCAGCGGTGCGCCGTCATCTGACGGCCCTGGATGTACTGGAAGATCATGATGGGCAGCACCAGCAGCACCAGCATGGCCACCGCGACCGCGCTCGCCACCGGCCAGTCGCGGTTGTTGAAGAACTCGTTCCACAGCACGCGGCCGATCATGAGCTGATCGGGCCCGCCGAGGAGCTCCGGAATCACGAACTCGCCGACCGCGGGAATGAACACGAGCATCGAGCCCGCGACGATGCCCGGCACCGACAGCGGCAGCGTGATGCGCAGGAACGCCTTCCACGGGCGGCAGCCCAGGTCCTCGGCAGCCTCGAGCAGCGTGAGATCCATCTTCTCGAGGTTCGCGTACAGCGGCATCACCATGAACGGCAGGTACGAGTACACGATGCCGACGTAGACCGCGAAGTCGGTCTGCAGCATCACCAGCGGCTCGTCGATGATGCGCAGGGCGAGGAGCAGATCGTTGATCAGGCCGTCGGTGCGCAGGATGCCGATCCAGGCGTACACGCGCAGCAGGAACGAGGTCCAGAACGGCAGGATCACCATCATGAGCAGGACGTTGCGCCACGCGGGCGTCGCGCGCGCGATGCCATACGCCATCGGGTAGCCGAGCAACAGGCACAGCAGCGTGGAGACGGCCGCGACCTTGGCCGAGTAGAGATAGGCGTTGAAGTACAGCGGATCGGAAAGCAGGAAATCGAAATTCGCCAGGTTCACCCTGATCGCGAGCGCTTTCTCGCCCATCCACTCGATGAGCGGCGCGTACGGTGGAATGCCGAGCACCGTGCTGGAGAAGGCGATCTTCAGGACGATGACGAAGGGAATCGCGAAGAACAGCAGGAGCCAGACGTACGGCGCCGCGATGACGACGCCGCGGCCGCGAAAGCCCATGCGGTGCAGCCAGCGATAGGGAGCCGAATGCGTGATGACCTGCATCAGGCGCGCAAGCGCCACCGTCACCTGCTCGCCGATCGTGAGATAGCCGCTCTTCATTGCGTGACGACGACGGCGCTCGTGGGATGCCAGCTCAGGTACACCTGCTCGTCCCAGGTGATGCGCGTCTCCGCCTGCCGCACCACGTTGGGCTGCGTGATACGCACGAGCCTGCCGGATGAGACCTGCACCAGGTAGGTCGAGTTGTCGCCGTGATAGGCGATTTCCTTGACCACGCCCGCAACGCAGTTGTCCGGACCCGCGCAGGGCTCGCGCGTGATCGAAATCTTTTCCGGACGCAGCGCCACCCACACCGTCGCGCTGGGCGCGGCGCTCACACCGTGGCTGACATAGATCGTGCCGCCGAGGTCGTCGGAGTGGATGCGCACGTAGTCGGGCTCGTCCTCGATCAGGCGTCCCTCGAACATGTTCACCGAGCCGATGAAATCGGCGACGAACCGCGAAGCCGGGAACTCGTAGATGTCGGCGGGCGTGCCGACCTGCACGATGGCGCCGTGATTCATGACCCCGATGCGCGAGGCCAGCGTCATCGCCTCTTCCTGGTCGTGCGTGACCACCACGAAGGTGACGCCGAGCTGCTCCTGGATGTTGACGAGCTCGAACTGCGTGTGCTCGCGCAGTTTCTTGTCGAGCGCACCGAGCGGCTCGTCGAGCAACAGGAGTTTGGGGCGCTTGATGAGCGAGCGCGCCAGTGCCACGCGCTGGCGCTGGCCGCCGGAGAGCTGGTGCGGCTTGCGCTTGGCGTACTCGCTCATCTTCACGATGCCGAGCATGTCGGAAACGCGCTGCACGATCTCAGCGCGCGGCAGGCCCTCCTGCTGCAACCCGAAGCCCACGTTCTTCTCCACCGTCATGTGCGGGAAGAGCGCGTAGGACTGGAACATCATGTTGACGGGCCGCTCGTACGGCGGGATACCGGTCATGTCCTGCCCGTCGATGAAGATGGCGCCGGAGTTCGGCGTCTCGAAGCCCGCGAGCATGCGCAGGAGCGTCGTCTTGCCGGAGCCCGAGCCGCCGAGCAGGCAGAAAATCTCGCCCTTGTAGATCTTCAGCGAGACGTCATTGACCGCGGTGAATTCGCCGAACTTCTTGGTGAGCCGCTCGAGGCGCACGTACGGGACGGCGTTCGGATCGTTCCAGGGCTCTAGTTTGTTCTCGGGCCGGGCGGTGTTTGCCATGGCAGCGGTTTCCAAGAGGTACCGGACTTTGTAATTGTGCAATTCTCGGAGGGCGCAGCGCCGAGAATTGCACAATTACAAAGTCCGGTACCTGCTTGCGGCTTACTGCCCGGTGCGGAAGCGTGTCCAGGTGCGATTCAGCAGGCGCGTGAATTCCTGCGTTTCCGAAAGGTCCGGGAACAGCTTGGCCTTCACCTCGGCGGGCGGGTACACACCCGGATCGTTGCGCACCGCCTCATCCACCATCGCCGTGGCCGCGGCGTTGCCGTTCGCGTAGTTCACGAAGTTGCTGATCGAGGCAGCGACCTCGGGCTTGAGGATGTAGTTGATGAAGGCGTGCGCGTTGTTCGGGTGCGGCGCGTCCTTCGGAATGCCCATCATGTCGAACCAGATGATGGTGCCTTCCTTGGGCACGGAATACTTGATCACGACGGGCGTGCTCTTGTTCGCCTCGGCGGCCTCGGCCGCGCGGTCGCGAGCCTGCAGCATGTCGCCGCTGTAGCCCACCGCAACGCAGATCTCGCCGTTCGCCAGGTCGTTGATGTACTGCGAGGAGTGGATGTAGCGGATCGACGGACGCACCTTCAGCAGCAGCTCTTCCACCTGCGCGAGGTCATCGGGCGACTGGCTGTTGGGATCCTTGCCGAGGTAGGCAAGCACGGTGGAGGTGATCTCCGAGGGTGAATCCAGCACCGCGACGCCGCAGCCCTTGAGCTTGGCCGCGTTCTTCGGGTCGTACACGAGCGACCAGCTGTCCACCGGGGCGTTCTTGCCGAGCGCCTTCTGCACCTTGTCGACGTTGTAGCCGATGCCGGTCGTGCCCCACATGTACACGACCGAATGCTCGTTGCCCGGATCGTGCTTCTCGGCCTGCCGGTGGATGTCGGCGTCGGCGTTGGTGAGGTTCGGGAGCTTGGACTTGTCGAGCTTCTGGTAGGTGCCGGTCTTGATCTGGCGCTCCATGAAGGACGCCGACGGCACCACCACGTCGTAGCCGGAGCTGCCCGCGAGCAGCTTGGTCTCCAGCATCTCGTTGCCGTCATAGGTGTCGTAGTTCACCTTGATGCCGGTTTCCTTCTCGAAGTTGGCGATCGTGTCCTCGGCGATGTAGTCCGACCAGTTGTAGACGTTGAGGACCTTCTCCTCCGGCGCGGCCTGCGCTGGCGCCTGGGCGGCGCCCTCGGCGCCTTGCTTGTCTTTGTCGCCCCCGCCGCAGCCTGCCGCGAGTGCGGTCATGGCAATGGCAGTAATCAGCAAGCCGTGTCGCATCGAGCGCATGACGAGTCTCCTGTGAGGATGCACCATGTTACTGCAACCGGGCGCGCGGCGGCGCACGCTCAGACGTTCAGGAGCAGGTGCTCGCGTTCCCAGGAGCTGATCACCTGCGAGAATGTCTCGTATTCGTTCTCCTTGACGGCGGTATAGGCGCGCACGAAGCGGTCGCCGAACACCTCCACCAGCGGTTTGCACTCGCGCAAGAGTTTCAAGGCTTCCGCCAGGGTGCGCGGCAGGGCGAACGGCAGGTCGTGGGCGCTGCCGCTGATCGGCTCGGTCGGTTTGAGCCCTTCCGCCATGCCGAGGTACCCGCAGGCCAGCGAGGCGGCGATCGCGAGGTAGGGATTGGCGTCGGCGCCGCCCACGCGGTTCTCCACGCGCCGCGCCGCGGGCGGGGACATCGGGACCCTGAGGCCCGCCGTGCGGTTATCGTACCCCCACTGCACGTTGATCGGCGCCGAGAGGTACCGGGTGATGCGCCGGTAGGAATTGACGTTCGGCGCGAACAACGACATCGCCGCCGGCAGGTACTTTTGCAGCCCCGCGATGTGGGAGAAGAACAGCGCGCTCGGCGTGCCGTCCGCATTCGAGAACACGTTCTGCCGGGTCTTCTTGTCCAAGATGCTCTGGTGGATGTGCATCGCGCTGCCCGGCTCGCGCGCCATGGGCTTGGCCATGAAGGTCGCGTACATCTTGTGGCGCAGGGCCGCCTCGCGAGCGGTGCGCTTGAACAGGAACGCCTGGTCGGCGAGGTCGAGCGCGTTGCCGTGCAGGAGGTTGATCTCCATCTGCGCGGCGCCGTCCTCGTGGATCAGGGTGTCGATCTCGATCTCCTGCGCCTCGCAGAAGGCATAGACGTCGTCGAACAGGGGATCGAATTCGTTGACCGCCGCGATGCTATAGGACTGCCGACCGATCTCCGGCCGGCCCGAGCGGCCCACCGGCGGCTTGAGCGGATAGTCCGAATCGACGTTGGGCTCGACCAGGAAGAACTCCAGCTCCGGCGCGACCACCGGCTCCCAGCCGTTCTGCGCATACATTTCCAGCACGTGGCGCAGTACGTGGCGCGGCGCCATGGTCACCGGCCGCGCGTCCGAATAGAAGCAATCGTGGATCACCTGCGCGGTCGGCTCGGCCGCCCAGGGCACGACGCGCACCGTGCGCGGATCGGCCTTGAGCACGATGTCGATCTCCGAGGGGCTGATCGCGCTGTCGTCGTCCGGGTATTCGCCGGTGACGGTCTGCAGGAAGATGCCTTCCGGCAGGCGCATGCCCTCCTCTTCGGCGAATTTCTCCGCCGGCATGATCTTGCCGCGCGCGACGCCGGCCATGTCCGGGATGATGGCCTCGACGTCGCCGATGCCGTGATCCTTGAAGAACTGCTGAATGGTGCTCGCCATGATGCTTTCCGTGTTGTTTGCGGCGGCGCGCTACTTCTGCGAAGCGCGCTCGCGGCTCGCGGCGCCGAACGCTGCGAACAGCGCGCGCGAGAAGGGGTTGCTCATTACCTGCCATTCGGGATGCCACTGCACCGCCAGCGCGAACGTCGGCGCGCTCTTCACGCGAAACGCCTCGATCACGCCGTCCGGCGCGCGCGCCTCGACCTCCAGGCCCGGCGCGAGGACCTGTATGCCCTGCGAATGCAGGGAATTCACGCGCACGCGATCCGTGTCGGTGAGCGAACGCAACAGGCCGCCGGGCTCGAGCACGACGTCGTGCGCGGGGCCGTATTGCACTTCGAGCGGCTGCGCGAGGTCCTCGCGATGATCGCTGTAGCCCGACTCGTGCAGCTTCTGCCAGAGCGTGCCGCCGAGGGCCACGTTCATTTCCTGAAAGCCGCGGCACAGTCCCAGCACCGGCAAGCCCGATTGCACCGCGCGCTTGATCATCGGGAGCGTGGTCGCGTCCCGATGCGGATCGTGCAGCGTGCCGGGCTCGCTCGCCGGGCCCTGGTAGTGGCGCGGCTCCACGTTCGACAGGCTTCCGGTCAGCAGCAGCCCGTCGAAGCGCTCGACCAGCGCGTCGAGATCCAGCGCTTCGCCGAGCGCCGGGATCAGGATCGGGGTCGCATCCGCCGCCTGCCGCACGGCGTCGATGTACTTCTCGCCCACGGCATGAAACCAGTGTTTGCCGAGCAAACGCCGGTCGGCGGGAATCCCGATGAAGGGCTTCGCTGCACGCATGTTGATTATTTTAAACATCCCGCCAGGTTGGCGGGCGTTCACGGCGGGGCCATTACAGCACAATCGCCGCGCGTGCGGCGTTTCATCGCAGGAACTGCGGCGAATACTGCATTAAATCCAAAGCTTAGCGGCTGACGCGCGCGTTCCCCAGGTTTGCCCTCCCGCGCGACCTGCCGTTATTCTGATTCCTGTCAAGTTCGCCCCCCGATCACAGAATTTTAAACGGTCGTCGCAGCGCGACCTGGTCCGAAGACCCAGCGATGCCCCCAAGCGCCCACACTGAGTCCTACTACGCGGCCACCGCTCGGGCGGCTCCCAGCCATCCGCCGCTCCTTGGCGAGACGCAGTGCGACGTCTGCGTCGTCGGTGGCGGCATCGCGGGCTGCTCGGCGGCGCTGCACCTGGCCGAGCGCGGCTACTCGGTCGTGCTGCTCGAAGAGCATCGCATCGGCTGGGGCGCCTCCGGGCGCAGCGGCGGGCAGGCGCTGCCGGGCTTCGCCGTCGATCAACACAAGCTCACGAGCCTGGTGGGTCGCGACACCGCGCGTGCGTTCTGGGATCTCACGGTCGAGGGTCTCGACGAGATCCGCGCGCTGGTGCAGCGCCACGGCATCAATTGCGACCTCGTCGACGGGCAGATGCACGCCGCCGTGAAGCCGCGCCACCGTGACGAGCTGATCGCGCATCATGAGGAGCTGCGAAGCCTCTATGGCTACGACAGCGTGCGCCTCATGGAGCGCGAGGAGGTTCGCTCGATCCTCGCCACCGACCGCTACGTCGCCGGCCTCTACGACTCGCGCAGCGCGCACCTGCATCCCCTCAATTACACACTGGGTCTCGCGGGAGCGGCGCGCAAGCTCGGGGCTGCATTTCACGAAGGAACGCGCGCGCTGCGGTACGAGGCGGGTGCTGCCACGATCGTGCACACGCCGCACGGAACCGTGCGCTGTCGCCAGCTCGTGCTGTGCGGGAACGTGTATCTCGATGGTACGGCGCCCGCGCTGGCGCGCACGATCATCGGCGTCGGCACCTACATCGTTGCAACCGAGGCGCTCGGTGCGGAGCGCGCGCGCGCGCTGATCCGCAACAACATGGCGGTGGCCGACCTCAACTGGATCATCGACTACTTCCGGCTCTCGGCCGACCATCGCCTGCTCTTCGGCGGTCGCGTCAGTTATTCAGGCCTGGATCCCGCCGCCACCGCGGGCCTCACGCGCCGCCGCATGTTGAACGTCTTCCCGCAACTGCACGACGTGAAGGTCGAGTACTCCTGGGGCGGCTACCTCGACATCACGCTCAATCGCGCGCCGCATTTCGGGCGGCTGGCGCCCGAGGTGTACTTTCTACAGGGGTTCTCCGGGCATGGGGTCGTCCTGGCCGGGATGGCGGGCAAGCTCGTGGCCGAGGCGGTGGCCGGGACCGCGGAGCGTTTCGACCTGTTCACGCGCATTCCGCACCGCGGATTTCCCGGCGGTGCGCTGCTGCGCAGGCCAGCCCTGGTGCTGGCGATGCTCTATTATCGTTTGCGCGACCTCCTATGAAATCCGCCCGCTCGCAGCTTGCAACTCTGCTCGCCCGCGCTGACGTGGCGCTGGACGGCGCGCGCCCGTGGGACATCCGCATCCACGACGAGCGCATGCCGGCGCGCGTGCTGCTTCGCGGTACCTTGGGTGCCGGCGAGTCGTACATGGACGGCTGGTGGGACTGTGAGGCGCTCGATGAAATGCTCACGCGCGTGCTGCGCCTGCACGTGGAAGAGAGCCTCACTCCCCCCACGCGCGTCCTCGCCTCGCTCCTGGATCGTATCCGCAACCCCCAGAGCCGCAGGCGCGCCTTCATCGTGGGGCAGCGCCACTACGACATCGGCGACGATCTCTACAGCCGCATGCTCGACCGGCGGATGATCTACAGCTGCGGGTACTGGCCGCGCGCGCAGACATTGGACGAAGCGCAGGAACACAAGCTCGACCTGGTGTGCCGCAAGCTGGGCCTTGCCTCCGGCATGCGGGTGCTCGACATCGGTTGCGGCTGGGGCGGCGCCGCGCGCTACGCGGCGGAGCGTTACGGCGTTTCCGTGACGGGCGTGACCGTGTCGAAGAACCAGGCGCAGGCCGCGCGCGAACTCTGCAAGGGACTGCCGGTCGAGATTCTGCTGCAGGATTACCGTTCGCTCGAGGGGCAGGCGCCGTTCGACCGCATCTACTCGCTCGGCATGTTCGAGCACGTGGGCGAGCGCAACTACGACGTGTACTTCGCCAAGGCGCGCGAGCTGTTGAAGAAAGACGGCCTGTTCCTGCTGCACACGATCGGCGCGAACCGCTCGACGCACGGTACGGACCCCTGGATCGAGCGCTACATCTTCCCGAACTCTCACCTGCCCTCGCCGTCCGAGATCTCGGAC
>DASTQG010000398.1:0-5732 GCA_035761885.1 Steroidobacteraceae bacterium
AAGACGGACGCGAAGACCACGATGCCGGCGCAGGAAGACATGAAGTCCGACAAGGCAGGCGCGAAGCAGCCGGCCCCGAAGCCGGCGGACGAGCACACGCAGCCGCCGCCTGAACCGAAGAGCTGACGGGGCGCTCAGGCCCCGTCTAGATACGCGCGCATGTCGCGCGCGGTCTCGGCAGGCGCTTCCTGCACGGTCATGTGCCCCACGCCCGGGTAGACGATCAGCCTGACGTCCGGCGAGCGGGTCAGCAGTCGCTTCACTTCCTGCGCCTGCTCCACCGGCACCTGCGGATTCTTCTCACCCCACATGATGAGCACCGGCGCCTGCACGGCGCGGATCCGCTCTTCGATATCGCCGGACACATACTGTCGGACGCGCAGGAGCTCGGCCTTCCGGTTGCCTTCGCGCAGCAGCAACTCGTGCCATTGCGTCACCAATTCCTCGCTCAACTTGCTCTTGTCGCCAAAGCCGTTCTGCAGCGCGTAACGCGGCAACGCGCGCGGCGTGACGTACTGGAACACGTTCACCCACGTCGGCACCTTCGGTGGTTGGTCGCTGCCGCGCACACGGGCATTCAGAGCGCCGGGGCTGATCAGCACGAGCCGCTCCACGCGCTCGGGGTGACGGGCCGCGTAGTGAATCGCCACCGTGCCGCCGAGTGACGTTCCGGCGAGCGTGAAGCGCTGCAGGCCGAGCGAGTCGATGAGCTTTTCGGTGAGCTCGATGGTGCGTTTGAGCGAATGGTCGCCGGTGGGGTCGGGCCCGGTCAGGCCATGGCTCGTCATGTCGAAGCGCACCACGCGATAGCGATCGCGCAGCGCCTCGACCCAGGGGTCCCACATCAGCAGGCTCGCGAAGTGAGCATGAATCAGCACGACCACCGGCGCCTGCGGATCGGCCGGTCCCTCGTCTCGATAGTGCATGCGCACCCCGCTCACGACCGGATAGCGCGAGGCTTCGGTCCCGTAGCGCGCCTCGAGCGTCGCGGCGGGAATGTCGCGGTAGACCCACGCTGCAACGGCGAGGGCGATGACCAGAACGCCGACGAGCCCGCCGAGCGCGATGCCGATCCAACGCAAGACCTTCATGCTTCACCTCATGCGATGAGGCTATGAAACGCGCTCGCGTGGCGCTGGCCTAGCACGCGGGCAGCGAATGGCCGCGTCGTGGATGGAAAAGGGGACTGTCCTCTTTTCACCGTCCCCTTTCAGAAGCGGAAGGTCAGGCCGGCCTGGGCGTCGATCTGGTAGATGAGGCTGCCGCTGGCCCTCAACAGGCATTGCCCGCCGGCCGGACCGCTGACGCAGAACAGCGAGCCGTCGGACTCGAAGAACGTGAAGTACGCGCGCGCCTCGAAGTGCAGCGCGAGGCGGTCGGAAAGCGGATATTTCAGCCCGCCGCCCAGTGTGGCGGCGAAGACTGTTTCATCGTCGAGGCCGCCGCCCGGGCTGAACCAGGCTGCGCCGATCGAACCCACGATGAACGGCTCGAGCTTGCCGTCATAGCCAAAGCCGTCGTAGCTCGCCACGCCGCCGAGCTGAAAGTACTCGACGTCGAAATCCAGGGTGGGGTCGATATCGTCGACCTGCGTCTCCTGCCGGCTGTAGAAGAGCTGAATGGCCTGGCCCGGCTCGTACGTGACGTTCAGGCTCAGGGCGAACGTGGCCGAGGGATCCAGCTCCACTTCGGCCTCGGTCTCGGAGTCCTCGAACTGGCCACCGAACCGGTAACCCGCCGTGGGTGTGAGCTCGAATTCGAGCGCCTGGACCGTTGGTGCGGCGAGCAGCGCAAGGCAGCAGAAAAGGCGCATCATTCGGACCTCGACTCGAGGGACATCAAGACTGCCTTTCGTCAGGTCCAGGGCCTGACGGCGAGGGGATCACTGGTCCGCGACTGCAGCCTAGCATCGCGGTCCCTTAGATCGCGACCGACCAGCACAGGGGGATCTACGATCATGATACGCAAATTCGGCGTTATTGCGCTGAGCGCACTCGTCTGCGCGTGTTCCACCAGTTCCACCACCGAGCCCGCGGATGCCACGCCCGAACGGGTTGTCAGCGAGCCTGCGAGCCCCAAGCTCCAGGCGCCTCTGTTCAACGATCTCGGCAACTACAGCTCGAAGATCAGCACCAAGGTGCCATTGACACAGCGTTTCTTCGACCAGGGGCTCATGCTCACCTTCGGCTTCAATCACGCCGAAGCGGCGCGTTCCTTCCGCGAAGCCGCGCGCCTCGATCCGAGCTGCGCCATGTGTTACTGGGGCGTTGCGTTCGTGCTCGGGCCCAACATCAACATGCCGATGTTCCCCGAAGCCTATCCCGAGGCGTGGTCCGCCTCGCGCAAGGCACTGGAGCTGGCAGGAAACGCCACTCCGCGTGAGCGTGCGCTGATCGAAGCGCTCGCCAAGCGTTATGTGGAGAAAGCCCCGGAGGACCGCTCGGCACTCGACAAGGCGTTCGCGGACGCGATGCGCGAAGTGGTGCGCCAGTATCCCGACGACTACGAAGTGCAGACGTTCTTTGCCGAGTCACTGATGGATCTGTCGCCGTGGGATTACTGGAAAGACGGCCAGCCCAAGCCTGCGACGGTAGAGATCATCGCGGCGCTCGAGCGGGTGCTGAACGCATTCCCGAATCACGCGGGCGCGAATCATCTGTACATCCACGCGCTCGAGGCATCGCCGAATCCGGGCCGCGCGGAATCCGCGGCCGACCGGCTGCTGCCGTTGGCGCCGGGCGCGGGGCACCTCGTGCACATGCCTGGGCACATCTACATGCGCGTCGGGCGCTATCACGACGCCGGCCTGGTCAACATCAAGGCGGGCGAAGCGGACATGTCGTACATCGCGCAGTGCCAGGCGCAAGGCGTGTACCCGTTGCTCTATCACCCGCACAACTGGCACTTCCTGTGGTTCGCCGCCAGCTTCAGCGGCAACAGCGCCTGGGCGCAGCGCGGCGCGAAGCAGACGCGCGAGCTGATGGGCACGCACAAGCACGACGATCCGGCGTTCGGCCCGATCATCCAGCACTTCTGGCTCACGCCGCTGTATGACGACGTGCGCTTCGGTCGCTGGGACTCGATCCTCGCCACCTCTGAGCCCGAGGATTCGCCGTACGTGCGCGGCGCGTGGCACTACGCGCGGGGCATGGCGCTGTCCGCGAAGGGCGATGCAAACGGCGCACGCCAGGAGCTGGACAAAGTGCGTACGCTCGCGCAGGACCCGAAGCTTCCGGCGATCACCGTGTCGGTGCGCAACAACGGCAAGCAACTCGTCGACATCGCGGCGAAGGTGCTCGAGGGCGACATCGCGGCTCGCGCACGCCGATACGGCGATGCGATCGCCGCGCTGACGCAAGCCGTCGCGCTGGAAGACAAGCTCGGCTACAACGAGCCGGAGGACTGGCACATGCCGACGCGTCACATGCTCGGCGCCGTCCTGCTCGATGCCGGCAAGGCGGCCGAGGCGGAGAAGGTGTATCGCGACGAGCTCGCGCATCACACCGAGAACGGATGGTCGCTGAAGGGGCTCGCGCTCAGCCTGCGCGCGCAGGGCAAGGAGCAGGAAGCAGCCGCCGTGGAGCAGCGCTTCCAGCGAGCCTGGTCGAACGCCGACGTGCAACTCAGCGCGTCCGTCATTCGCTGACCGCACGCGCAAGGAGGCACTTGTTACGCACCTGTAACGACAAGTGCCTCCTTTTTTCTGCAATTGCAATTGTTGCGCGCGGTTGAGTGTCGAAAACGCTGACTGTCGCGATGCAACGACGCTGATGCGCTGTCTTCGGGCAGTGCGCGGTGCTAGCCTTCCCGCACGACTGGCAACTTATCCGCGGGCGCAACGTCAGAGTGATCCGCTGCGATGCGCAAAGAGCGGATGGGATGGCACACATGAAGAAGGCACTGCTTGTAACACTTACAGCCACTTTTCTGACCGCACCGGCCTTCGCTGCCGATGTGAAGGTCGCGATGGTGGCGCGCCCCGTGACCAGTTTCGGGTATCTCGATACCGACAAGGACTCACGGCTCACGCCCAGCGAGGCGAAAGCCGACTGGGCCGTCGCACAAGGCTTCCAGCGCGCGGACGCTAACCAGGACGGCGTGCTGGACAGGGACGAGTTCGCCACTCTGCAAAAGGGCTGAGCGCGCGCGGCAAGTCCGCGCTGACCGCCCGCCGGACGCTTCCGGCCTATCGCCGCGGCTTTATGTCGCCTGAATTGCCAACCCGGGACGAGTTGGTACAGTGGCGTATCGGTGCGGCAAAGGAGATGGGACCGTGAACCGGAGAGCTTCCAGAGCGTCAATCCTTGCAGCCTCGCTGCTCGCCTGCGCGGGCGCGTCGGCGGCCGAGCAGAGTTTCGATGCGCTGGACAAGGACAAGGACGGCATGATCACCGCGTCCGAAGCTCGCGCCGATTCGACCGTCGCATCGCGTTTCGCCGCGGCCGACAAGAACCAGGATGGCTATCTGAGCCGGGCGGAATTCAACGAGCTCCGCAAGCCCTGAGGTCGCGCGCAGGGCGCAACCCTGCAGTAGTAGTAGGCCGAGGAAGCCCTGGACAAGGACGCCAAGCATCCGTGACTGAAAGAGCCGCTGCCTCCGTTCCTTACGTAGATCTCCGCGCAGGACGCGCGCTGTTTCTGGACGTGGATGGAACACTGCTGGAAATCGCCGCAGCGCCGGACCAGGTGATCGTGCCTCCGCAATTGCTCGATCTGCTGACGAGCCTCGTGCGCCAGTGCGGGGGCGCGCTGGCGCTGGTGAGCGGCCGCACGATCGCCCAGCTCGATGCTCTCTTCCGGCCGATGATAGTGCCCTGCTCGGGGCTGCACGGTCTGGAGCGCCGCGACGTGCAAGGCGTGGTGCATCGGCCGGCGATCAACGACGAGCGTCTCGGCCGCGCGCGCAGCTTTCTCGCCGCCCTCGTGCAGGTGAATCCCGGCCTGCTGCTGGAGAACAAGCACTCCACGCTCGCCGTGCACTACCGGCAGGCGCCGCAGCTGGAAAGCATCGCGCGCCGCATGATGGCCCAGGCGCTCGAGATCCTCGGCAACGACTACTGCCTGCTCGAAGGCAAGATGGTGCTCGAGCTCAAGCCCGACGGCTTCTCCAAGTCCATGGCAATCGCGGCCTTCCTGCGCGAGCCGCCGTTCGAAGGCCGCTCGCCGATCTTCATCGGGGACGATCGCACCGACGAAGCGGGCCTTGCGTATGTCGAGAACCTGGACGGCATGGCGATCCACGTCGGTCCTCCCGCAGCCCAGAGCCCGGCACGCTGGCGTCTGCCCGATGTCCCCTCCGTGATCGCATGGCTGGAATCGCTCGTCGAGCAACCTCCTCGCGCGGCTGGGGGCAAGCAATGAAACGCCCGGATCTGAACGTTGCCGCCATCGGCAACTGCCAGATCTCGGCGCTGATCGACGTGCGGGCGCGCTACGTGTGGACCTGCCTGCCCCGGCACGACGGCGATCCGGTGTTCTGCTCGCTCATCAACGGCGACGCCGACGATGGTTACACCGACATCGACCTGGTGAACTTCGCAGCGAGCGAGCAGCGTTACCGGCGAAATACAGCGGTCGTCGAAACGGTGCTGCGCGATTCGGACGGCGGCGCGCTGCGGGTGGTGGATTTCTGCCCGCGCTTCCGGCGCTTCGGCCGCATGTTCCGCGCCACCACGTTCATCCGCCTGATCGAACCGGTCGGCGGACGACCGACGATCCGCCTGCGCGTGCGT
>DASTQG010000399.1:0-8412 GCA_035761885.1 Steroidobacteraceae bacterium
CGCCCGCAGCGAGGCCCTCCTGGACGATCACTTCATCGCCCAGCAGTGCGTCCACTTTCACCTGTCGCTCGCGGGCGCGGAGCTGGCCCTTCGGATCCTGTTCGAGCACGAAGACGTGATCCCCGCCGGGACCCTTGCGTAGCGCGCTGGCCGGAATCGCCACCGCCTTGCGCGTCAGGCCGACTGGAACGACCACGCGGACCGATGCGCCTGGCGCCACTACCAGGTCGGCGTGCGCTACCTTGGCGCGCACCACGGCGTTGCGCGTGGAAGGGTCCACGCGCGAATCGATCGCGACCACCTGCGCCGTCGTCGGCTGAGCGTCGTTCGCGGCGAAGACGTTCACCTGCCCGCCCTTGCGCAGGCCGGCCGCGACCTGCTGAGCCACCGTGAAATCGACGTACGCGGCTTCATCGACACCCTGCAGCGTGGTGAGCTGCGTGCCCTCGTTCAGGTACTGCCCTTCGTGCACGTCGGAGATGCCGACGCGGGCGCGAAAGGGCGCGCGGATGGTCTTGCGCGCGATGATGGCGCGCAGGCGCGCGATCTGGGCCTGCGCCACGTCGCGCTCGGCACGCGCGTTGTCCAGTTCCATGCGCGATGCGGCGCCGCTCTGGGTCATGCGCTCCATGCGCGCCAGCACGGTTCCCGCCAGTTGCGCCTGCGCCTGTAGCGCTTCGAGCTCCGCCTGCTCGACCGACACGTCGAGCGCCACCAGCACGGTGCCCGCCTCGACGATCCGGCCGGGCGTCAGGGCAACCTTGTGCACCGTGCCCGGCACTTCGTTGCGCAGCGTGATGGAACGCAGAGCGACCACCGTTCCGATCGCTGTCGCGGTCCGGCTGTGCTCGCGTTCGCGCGCGACCGCAGCCACCACCGACTCCATCGGTTCGGGCTGCGAGCTGGATGCGGCAGCTGCCTGTTCCAGCGAGTGAGCCTTCCAGGAAGCCAATGCCACGCCGGCGCCGATGACGAGCGCCAGCAACGCTACGGAACCGAGCACCTTGCCGTCGATGTACTTGCGTCTGATCATCTGGTCTCCGCGGAAATTGACCGAACCTTTCGATGAGTGGCGCGTAACTTACCGGCCGCGCGTCAAACGAAAAATCCGGATGCGCGCAACTCACTCATGCCCTGGAATCAGGAATCAGTATCCTCAGAACCGATCGTTCTGACGGCCATACCAAAGCGTGCGATTGCGCCTGACGAACGCTCGATCGGCACTGACGAAAGGCGGGCGGGAAATTGTTGGCGCGTGGCGACAGGTCGGCGCGTCGTGTAATTGACCGTGTAACGGCGGTAATTCGTGCCGCAAATCCGCACGCATGCGGGGCGTTGTCGGATGACGACACCTGGCACAAAACCCACCACGGAACGGCGACTTCGCGCAGCGCGGTCACGCGTGGCACGCGATCTGCAGCCTCTTCGCCCGCGCCGTCGGGGCTTTGCCCGGCGCGCGCCATCAACGGAGGAAGCATGAAGACATTAAAGATCGCAGCATTCTCGGCCCTCTTAGCGTGCGGCGCGGCATTCGCGCAGCAGGAACCGCCGATGCAGCAACCGGCCGATGAGTATCCTGCGCAGCCGCCCGAGCAGACGGCGCCGTCGACGACCGAATCGTCGAGCGACGCGACCCTGGGCACGGGCTCGCAACTTCCCGAATTCAAGACCGTCGACGCGAACGGCGACGGCCAGTTGAGCAGGGACGAAGCAGCCGCGGCCCCGGGCCTGGCACAGGTCTGGTCGGATGCGGACGCGGACCAGAACGGCTCGCTGTCGAGCAGCGAGTACGACACTGCGCGTCAGGCCATGGAGAAGGGCAAGCAGCGCTGAGCTGACTCACCCGTTACTTCGGGCACAACCTGAAGGTAATGGTCCTTTAAACGTTCGAGATAGCCGGCGCTAATACGCCGGCGACCCGGCCCCCGGAGCAACGACCTGCCTGTCGTGCTCCGGGACGCCGGTTTCGGAGTCCGATCCGGAACCGAATTCGGCGTGCGGCACGCGATACCACGCCGCGTACAACGCGGGCAGGAAGATCAGCGTCAGCACGGTGGCGACCGCCAGGCCGCCCATCATCGCAACCGCCATCGGTCCCCAGAACACCTCGGTCGCGATCGGGATCAGGCCCAGGATGGCTGCGGCTGCCGTGAGCAGAATCGGCCGCAGGCGGTGCATCACCGCCTCCACGATGGCCTTGCCGCGCGCCATGCCCGCGTCCTCGTTCTCTTTGATCTGCGCCATCAGCACGACCGAGTTGCGGATGATCATGCCGGTCAGCGCGAATACACCCAGCATCGCCACGAAGCCGAAGGGCCGGTTCAACAGCAGTAACGCCAGCGATACGCCGATGAGGCCGAGCGGCGCGGTGAGCATCACCAGCAACAGCTTCTGCGTGCTGTGCAGCTGGAACATGAGAATGAACAGCATGATCACCGTCATCACGGGCACCACGGCCATGATCGAGGCCTGGCCCTTGGCGGCCTCTCCCACCGCACCCGCGACTTCCACGCGGTAGCCGGGCGGCAGCGTTTCGTTCAGAGCCTTCATCGGCGCGTCCAGCTGCGCGACCACGGTCGCAGCCTGCAATCCCCTGGTGATATCGGCCTGCACGGTGATGGTGGGCAGGCGGTCGCGGCGCCAGATGAGCGTTTCTTCGAGGCCGTAGCTGAACGTCGCGACCTGCTCGAGCGGCACCGAGCGGCCGTTGGGCAGGCCGATCTCCAGGTCCCTGAGACTCTGCAGGTCGCCTCTTTCGCGCGCTTCGGCGCGGCCGCGCACGTCCACGAGGTAGATGTCGTCGCGCAGCTGCGTGACCACGCGCCCGCTCAGCACGGAGTTGAGCGCGCCCGACACCTGCTCGGAGGTCAGGCCCAACAGGCGCGCCTTGTCCTGGTCGATCTGGATGCGCATCGACTTGCTGAGCTCGTTCCAGTCGAAGTTGACCAGTTGCGAGTTCGGATTGGCGCGGATCGTCTCGGCCACCTGCTCGGCGATGCGGCGCACGCCCGGGATGTCGGGGCCCATGACGCGGTACTGCAGCGGCCACTCCACCGGCGGGCCGAGGTTCAGCGGCTGCACGCGTGCCATCAGCGTGTCGAACTCCTCGTCGAGCCTGCGCTCCAGGCGCGCGCGCACCTGGTCGCGCGCGTCGTAACTGCGCGTCACCACCACGGCCTGCGCGAAATTGGCGTTCTCGAGCTGCACGTTCAGCGGAAGGTAGAAGCGCACCGCGCCCGAGCCGACATAGAACGAGTGATGCAGGACGTCCGGATCCTCCGCGAGCACCTTCTCGAAGCGGCGCACCTGTTCCTCGGTCGCCTTGATCGAGGAGTTCTGCGCCAGGCGCAGGTCCACTAGCAGCTCTGGGCGCTCGGACGCGGGGAAGAATTGCTGCTGCACCAGCCCGAACAGCACCACCGAAATCGCGAAAGCGGCGACCGTGCCCGCGATCACGAGCTTGCGACGGCGCAGCGACTGCACGAGAACGCCGCGGAACCAGCGGGTCATGCGCGTCTCCTCGCCATGGCCAGCGCCGCTCGCGTGCCTGTCCTTCAGCAGCGCATTGCCCAGGTAGGGGGTGAATATCACCGCCACCACCCACGAGACCAGGAGCGAGATGGTCACCACGGCGAACATGGTGAAGCAGTACTCGCCCGCGCTGCTGCTGGCGAAGCCCACGGGCAGGAAGCCGGCCACGGACACGAGCGTGCCGGTGAGCATCGGGAACGCGGTCGAGGTGTAGGCGAAGGTCGCGGCGCGGAACTTGTCGTAGCCCTCCTCCAGTTTCTTCACCATCATCTCGACCGCGATCATGGCGTCGTCCACCAGCAGGCCGAGCGCGATCACCAGCGCGCCGAGCGAGATGCGCTGCAGGCTGATCTCGAAGCTCTGCATGAACACGAAGGTGATGGCGAGCACCAGCGGAATGCTGATCGCCACCACCATGCCCGCGCGCAGGCCGAGGCTCACGAAGCTCACGATCAGCACGATGACGATGGCCTCGAACAGCGCCTTGGTGAAGTGGCCGACCGACTCCTCCACGACCTCGGGCTGATTCGCGACGCGATGCGCCTCGATGCCCGCCGGGAGGTCACGCCGGATGCCCTCCATGGCCTGATCCAGGCTCTCGCCCATTTCCAGGATGTTGCCGCCCGCGGACATCGCCACACCGATGCCGATCGCGGGCTCACCGTCGTAGCGGAACTGCGGCCCGGGCGGATCCTCGTACTCCCGCGTGACGGTGGCGATGTCCTTCAGTCGTACCTGGCGGTCGCCGACGCGGATGCCGACGTTCTCCAGGGTTTCCACCGAATCGAGCGCGCCGCTCACGCGCACGGCGATCCGCTCCTGCGCGGTCTCGATCACACCCGAGGCGCTGACTGCGTTCTGGCTGCGCAGGGTCGCGGCGATGAGATCCGGGTCGATGCCGAGGCCCGCCATCTGGCGCGTGGAGAAGTTGATGTTGATCACCTCGTCCTGGACGCCGATCAGGTCGACCTTGCCGACCTGCCCGACGCGCAGGAGCTCCGCGCGGATGAACTCGGCATAGTCGCGCAGCTCGCGATAGGTGAACCCGTCGCTGGTGAGCGCGTAGATCACGCCGTACACGTCGCCGAAGTCGTCGTTGAAGAACGGCCCGATCGTGCCCTGCGGCAGCTGGGCACTCATGTCCTCGATCTTCTTGCGAACCTGGTACCACTGGTCCGGCACGGCCTCCGGCGGCGTGCGGTCGAGCAGCGTCACCATCAGCGTGCTCTCGCCGGGCTTGGTGTAGCTCGAGACGACATCTAGGTATTGCAGCGACTCGAGCGCCTTCTCCATGCGGTCGGTCACCTGCTTGGCGGTCTGCTCGGCGTCCGCGCCCGGCCACAGGGCGCGCACGATCATGACCTTGATGGTGAAGGGCGGATCCTCGTCGCGCCCGAGCTTGCCGTAGGCGTACAGCCCGGCCGCGAGGAACACGGCCATGAGGAACCCGACGAAGGGCTTGTGCGTCAGCGCCCAGGCGGATGCGTTGAAGCCCGTATGAGCGCCGTCGGTTCTGCCGGTCATGGCGTCTTCTCCGCGGCCGCCTTATCTTCGAGCAGGCGGACCTTCTCACCGGCCGCGAGGCGATGCACGCCCGCGGTCACCACGCGATCGCCGGCGCTGAGACCTTCGCTCACGTAAACGCGATCGGACTCGTAGCGCTCGACCGTCACGCCGCGCAGTTCCAGCGTGTGGTCCGCCTTCACCAGCCAGACGGCCGGATCGCGGCCCTGCTGGAACAGCGCGCTCGCGGGCAGCGCGATGCTGGAGGCAGAGCCGGTGTATGGCAGCACGACACTCACGTTCATCCCGAGGCGCAGACTGGCGGGCGCATTCGGAATCGCGGTCTTGACCTGGTAGGTGCGCGTGACGGGGTCGGCGCTCGGAGAGATCTCGCGCACGCGCGCCGGATAGCGCGTATCCGGGTTCGAAAGGAAAGCGAACTGCACTGCGGTGGCCCCACGAATCTCGTCTATGCGTCCGTCCGGCACGTCGAACACCGCCTCCAGCTCGCTCGGGCGGGCGATGCTGACGATGCGCTGGCCCGCGGCAACCACCGAACCGACTTCAGCCATGATGCTGGTGACCACGCCGTCCTGGTCCGCGCGCAGCGTCGTATAGCCGAGCTTCTGCTGACTCAGGCGCAGGTCCGCCGTCGCCTGCTCCAGCCGCGACTGGCTCGTCTTCACGGAGGTCTGCTGCGCGAGATAGGAAGCGCGCGTCGTCAGGCCGCGCTCGAGCAGGTCGCGATGCCGCGCCTCTTCGGAGCGCGCGCGATCGAGCTCGGCGCGTGCCGCAGCCACAGCAGAGGTGGCGGCATCCACGCCGAGGCGCTGGTCGGTCTGGTCGATCTGCGCCAGCGCCTGGCCCTTGCGTACGTTCGCGCCCACGTCGACCGCGCGGCTGACGATCTTGCCGCCGACCTGGAAGCTCAGGTCGGTCTCCAGGCGCGAGCGGATCTCCGCCGTGTAGGTCGTGGACTCGCCGCTCGTGCCGCCCCTGACGACGATCGAGCGCACCAGGCGAGGCTCGGGCGCGGGCGCGTCCTCGCGAGCACAGGCGGCCGAGATCAGGGCGAGGCAGGCGGCTCCCACGAGACGCGCCGGACGCAGGAATCGGGAACTCATGACGGACCTCATGGAGTCGGCGCCTGCGCCGACGGATAAGTGCGGAAGAACTCGTCCACGCGCCGGTACCATGCTTCGCGCGACTCCGGATCGAGGAGCACGTCGAACTCGCTCATGGCCCGCAGGACGGCAACGAAATCGATCAGGAACGTGTACTTCGCGTCAGCCGCGGCGAGTCCCGCGGAGAGCGCGGTGTCCTGCGCATCGATCAGGTCGGTGACCGACACAGCGCCGCGCGCATAGGCGTCGGAAACCATCGCGAGGTTTTCATCGGCCGCGGCCGCGGCCTCGCGCGACAGCTCGATGGCCGGATGCGAGCTCGCCGTGCGGTGCAGGGCGATGCGCGCGCGCGCTTCGACTGCGTCGGTCGCGGTGGCGCGATCGGCCTCGCTCGCGCGCAGCTCGTGTTTCGCCTGCGACAGCTCCGCGGTGCGCCGTCCGCCGCTGAACAGGGGGATGGTCGCCTGCAGCCTGATGCTCCAGGATTCGTCATCCGGCGCGCCAGCCAGGAAACCGGAGCCCGCGCCGCGTTCGCTGAGCGCCTTCGAGCCGCTGGACACGAGCGCGAGATCCGGCAGGTAGTAAGAACGCCTCGCCGCGGTCACCGCGCGCTGCCGGCTGCTTACGAGCGCCTGCGTCTGCGCGATCTCCGGAGCCTGCTCGAGCGCGCTGTGCACCACGTACTCGCTGAAGACCTTCCACTTCGCCGGCGTGTCGAGAAACGCCTGTGTGCGGGGGCTGGCGACCAGCGCGAGCGGATCCTCGAGGCCCGTCTCCACGGTGGAGAACGGCTGGTTCGCGGGTCGATGGATGATGCGCGCGAGCTCCTCTTCCGCCTGGCGTCGCGCGGATTCCGCTCCGAGCAGGTCCTGCTTGTCGCGCGCGAGCTGTGACACCCAGCGCAGATAGTCGGAGCGCCCACCCAGGCCCACGGCCTCGCGCACGCGCGAGGTCTCCAGGTTCTTGCGCGTGTTCTCGACCTGTGCGCGACGCACGGATTCGACTGACTTGGCGCGCAGCACGTCGAGGTAGGCGGAGGCAGCGGACTGCAGCGTGTCCAGCAGGTCCTGCCGCAGGCCCTGGCGCGATGCTTCGTGCAGGGAGCGCGAGATCGAATAGCCGGCCCAGGCGCGCTCCGAATAGATCACCTGCTGAAACTGCAGCCCGGCCGAATCGGACTCCTCGGCCTCCGTGAGCGGGCTGGCACGGTCGGCATCGAGCCGGGTGCGCGTGGCCGACGCATCCAGCGCCGGCAACAGCTCGCTGCGCGCGATGCGAACGTCATCTTCCGCGCTGTCGGCGCGCGCAGTGCTCGCGGCCAGCTGCGGGTTCGCATCGAGCGCCGCCTGCATCGCATCGAGCATCGAGAGCGGCTCGCGCTCGCCGCGCTTGCCGTCGGTCTCGGCGGCGAACATCTGCTCAGCGTCGGCGAGGTACTCCCAGCGCGGCGAGAAACCGATCCGCGTCGCGGTGCGCATGTTGATCACGAGCCGCTGCGTCGTCGGAAAGCTCACCTCGAAGGTCGCGGGGTCCTCGCCCATCGCGATGCGCTGCATCATCAGCACGATGCGACGCGCCAGACGCTCGACGTCGCGCTGCGCGCCGCCGCTGGTCATGAGCAAGCCGCGCTCCACCTCGGAGCGGCCCATGACGGAAAACGAGGGCAGCCTGCGGTCGATGAGACCCTGCGCCAGCTCGCGCATTTCATCGTCGCCGAAGCGCAGCAGCCCGGTGACGTACACCGCGTCCGCGTCTGCCGGGATGGCCGCCAGCAGCTCCTTCACATCGTCGCCCGCGCGCACCAGCGTGATGCGCGCGCCGAGCGCCGCCGTCAGCTCGTCGGCCTTGGTCCTGAGCTGTGGCAGTGCGTCGTACAGCGCCTCGTCCAGCAGCGCCGCGACATGCTTGAAACGCACCACGTCGTAGAACAGCCGCACGTCCGCGCCGACACTCTGAAAGTCCGCTGCATAAGTGAAGTTGCGCCGTCCGCTGACTCCGGCGGCGAGGGGAAATTCCTGCAGCACGGGATCGATGACGATGGGCGCGATCACGGGCTTGTCGAGCGTGCGACGCCTCGCGCCCTGGTGCGAAGCGAGGATGCCGAACAGCAGCACCACGTCGACCTCGGCGTCGGCGAGCGCCCGGTCGATTGCCGCGTCCACGCCCGCGACCGACCAGTCGCCGGCGAAGCGCTTCTGCTCGGGCAGCTCGATGGCGAGGTCGGAGCCGACCACGTTCGCGACTTCGCGGCGGA
>DASTQG010000400.1:0-8444 GCA_035761885.1 Steroidobacteraceae bacterium
GATGAACAGCGGGCGGTTCGGGCTCACCGGGCGCAGCGGCGCCACCGGCGGCTCGATCACGCGAAAGCGCACGTCGTCGCGGCTCTGCTCCACGTCCTCGGACAGGCGTGCCGATTCCAGGCGCTGCAGCAGCTGCGAGTGCTGCGCCTTGTTCACTTCATAGTCGCGGTTCAGCCGCGCGAGCTGCGCCTCGACTTCGGGGATGGTGTTGACGCTCGCGCGCAGGCGCGCGACCTCGCCTTCGGCCTGCACCATCTTGCTGCGGGTCTCGGTAAGCGCGACTTCCGCTTCCTTGAGCGCGAGCTTCATGCGCTGGTAGACCGGGTTCTGGTCGAGCGAGGTGATCGCCGCCAGCTCCGTGGTCTTGTTCGTCGGCAGCGACAGGCTCTTCTCGTTCCTGCGCTGCTCCTCGAGCGCGGCGATGCGCTCCTTGAGCGCCACCACCTGCGGATGCTTCTCCGTGTAGTTGAGCAGCAGCTGCTCGAGCTGCTTGTTCATCTCCGTGATCTGGCCGGCGAGCGGGCTGGCGCCCTCGGCCATGGAATTCATCAGGCCGAAGGTCGGCTCCTCGCCCTCGATCTGGCGCAGATACTCGTCCCGGCGCTGCTGCGCGATGCTGTATTCCTGGCGCAGCTGGTCGAGCTTCTGCATCGCGGCCTGCAGCCGCATGTAGTAGTCGCCCTCCTCGCCCGGCATCTTGCCGACGTTCTCCTTCTTGAAGGCGGCCAGCCGCTCCTCGGCCTCGCGCAACCGGCGCTCATAGTCGCCGATCTGCTGCTCGAGGAAGCGCTGTGCGCTGCTGGTGTCCTGGCGCTTCACGCCGAGCGTGTCCTCGACGAAGGAATCCAGGAGTTTCTGCACCACGCGCTCGGCCATCGGCCGGTCGTGGTCGACGAAACGGATCGAATAGAGGTTCGGCGCCTGCGGCAGCACTTCGATGGTGATGCGCTCGCGCAGGTTGTCGATGAGCTGCTCCATCTGCTTGGGGCTCTGCGCGCGCAGGTACAGGTCGGTGTCGCGCGCCACCTTTTCCAGCTGCGGCTGCGCGAGCAACGCGCGCGACATCATGGTGACTTCGGTGATGACGTCGTTCTCCGCGGCGAGGCCCTTGAGCAGCGGCCGCAGCACCGTGTCCGTGTCGACGTAAACCTTCGCGCGCGCCTCGTAGTTGTCCGGCAGGATCATGACGCCGGCCCAGCCGAGCATCGCGACGAGCCACGCGAACAGCAGCGCGTGCCAGCGGTAGCGCAGCATGCCCTGTGCGGTCACCAACAATTGGTTGACGATTTCCTGCATTTTTCGGCCGTCGTTGTTGTGCGCGCGTTTTACAGGACCAGTCCGGATGCGTGTGTGACGGGGTTAACAGGCAATGGGCACCCAAAACGTCCGCACAGTGGACGCGTTCAGAATATCGACTCCGGTATCACCACCACGTCGCCGGGCTGCATCTTGAGGTTGTGCTCCATGCGTCCCTTGGTGAGCAGGTCCTTGATGCGCACCGGGATCTCGGTCTGCTTGCCGTCGATCGTGCGGATCACGCGCGCGCGGTTGCCCGCGGCGAACTCGGTGAGTCCGCCCACCTCGATCATCACGTCCAGCAGGGTCATGTTGCTGCGGTAAGGCAGGGCGCGCGGATTGGCGGCCTGGCCGACCACCTTGATCTGGTCGGTGCCCGTGCCCTGGAAATTCACGACGATGATGTTCACCTTCGGCGTGCGGATGAACTCCGTCAGTCGCGTCTCGATGTCGCGCGCCAGCTCGGTCGGCGTCTTGCCCGCCGCGGCGACGTCCTCGATGAGCGGCGCCGAAATGTTGCCGTCGGGGCGCACGGGCACCTGACCGGAGATCTCGGGCTGGTTCCACACGAAGATGCGCAACTGGTCGCCGGGGCCGATGCGGTACTCCGCTTCGGGCGTGGGCGTGGCCGCGGCTTCCGCGCGCGTAGCGGCCCCGCCGCCGCAAGCGGACAGCATCAGAGTTGCAAGCGCGAGCAACCCGCATCCCACCCGGCGCACGACAGACATGGAAAACTCCCTCTTTACATACAGCATGTTAGCAACGTTTCCTGCAGCATGTGAGCAACTTTGTTCCTGAGGCCGCTGGCTAGCCGCTGAGCTGGGTCAGCAGGGCCTGCGCGGCACCGCGTTCGCTGAAGTCAGAGTGATCCGCCAGCAGGGTCCGCAGCCGCCGGGTCGCCTCTTCCCTTGCGCCGCTGCGAGCCAATGCCGCAGCGTGGTGGAAGGCGATGTTCGGCTCCTGCGGGGCGAGGCGAGCCGCCTCCTGGAGGATCGCAAGCGCCTCCGTCACCTTGTCGGCGGCCAGCAGGATCCAACCGTAGGTGTCTGCAACCATTGGACTTTTCGACGCAAGCGCGTAGGCCCTGGCGGCCGTGTCCAGCGCCCGCGCATCGTTGCGCAGGTGATAGGTCCAGGACAGGTTGTTGAGCGCGGCGACGTTTTCGGGCTCGGCGGCCACGACCTGCTCCAGCTGTGCCACGGCTGCATCCTGGTTACCCATCTGTGCCAGCGCATCCGCGAATACCAGGCGCACCCGCATGTCGTCGGGGTGGGCCAGCAGCCATAGCTCGAGCGGCGCCAGGGGATTCGCCGCGCGAGCGGTGCGGCGGGCCACGTAGGCACGCACCGCGATGTTCGCGCTCGGCGCATTCGCCAATGCGGCGTCGTACGACTTCACCGCGGCCGCGGCGTTGCCGGCGCGCATGGCGAGCTCGGCTTCGATCACGGCAAGGCCGGGATACTTCGGATCGATCTTGCGGATCTGCTCGAGCATCCGGCGCGCCTCGCTATCCTGCCCGCGCGCGGATTCGAGCGCCGCAACCATGGCCAGCGCGCGAATGTCGTCGGGGCGCAGTTCCAGAGCCTTGCGTGCCGTGCGCAGCGCGGGCTCCGGCTCGCCGGCCGCGAGGTAGGCGCTCGCCAGGTTGAAGAGCGTCTGCGCGGAGCCAGGACTCGCCGCGGCCGCGCGATTGAGCGTGTCGACACCGTCTCGCATCCGGCCCGCCGATGCCAGCGTCACGCCGAGAACATTGAGCGCAGCGGCGTTGTCGGGGGCGATGCGAATCGCCTCGCTCGCCAGGGATTCCGCCCGCGCGAGGTCGCGCCGGCCGAGGTAGTACTGTGCGAGCAGCACGCGCGGCTCGACTGCCTGGGGGTTTTCCTTGCGCGCCGTTTCGAGCCAGCGCACCGCTCCGTCCCGGTTGCCTTTCGCGAGGGCGACCTGGGCAAGCGCCACGAGTGCGGCCGGCTCGCCGGGCCGCAGGCGCAACGCTTCCTGGAAGCGCCGTTCGGCCGCATCGGGCTTGCCTTCCAGCAGGTCGAGCTTGCCCAGATTGAGGTGCGCCGCGGGACTGGAGGGATTGAGCTCGAGCGCGATGTCGAAATGCGTGCGCGCGGCGCGCATGTCGCCTGCGCTCACCAGCAACCCCCCGACCAGTGCCTGCACTTCCGGCGCGCTGGAGTTGCGGCGCGCGAGATCCAGCGCGCGCTCGACGGCACCGGCGCGATCGCCGGCGCGCAGCTGCGCGCCGATCAGCACCAGGTCGCGGCGGTAGCCCATCGAGCCGTCCGCCTTGAGAGAATCGAGAATGCGGATCGCAGTGTCGGTGCGGCCCGCCGCGATGTAGCCGGCCGCGAGCTGGATGACGGTGCCCGCATCGGAGCTGCCGGCTGCAGCGCCACGCTCCAGATACTGCAGGCCCGCGTCGAGATCCCCGGCCTGGACGCGCGCCGTTCCCGCGAGCGCCAGCGCGATGGCGGAGTCCGGCTTGTCCCCGTCGCCCGGCTCCAGCACCGACAGGGCCTCGCGCGGCTTGCGCTGGCGCAGGCGCGATTCGGCCAGGAGCCGACGGGCGAAATTGTTGTCCGGCTCCGCGGCGAGCACCGCGGACAGATGCATGTCGGCCTGGCCCAGGTTGCCGTTCGCGTAGTTCACCGCGCCAAGCAGCAGTTGCGCGGGCCGGTTGTGCGCATCGCGCGCCAGGATGCGTTCCAGGTCCACGCGCGCCAGGTCGTACTCGCCGCGCAGGAACGCGGCCCGCGCGCGCAGGTAGAGCGTGACCGGACTTTCCGGGGCGAGCTGCTGCAAGCGCAGGATCGTGGCGTTCGCCTCCTCGCCCCGCCCCAGCGCCAGCTGCGATTCGCACAGGCCCGCGAGCGCTGTCATCAGGCGCAGGCCCGAGTCGCTCTTCTGCGCGAGGCTCGCCGATTGCTCAAACGCCTGCGCTGCCGCTTCGAACTGCCGATCGCGCAGTAACAGCGTTGCGAGCAACAGGTGCGTCTGCGGATCCTCGGGAGCGGCGGCGATCGCGATGTCCACTTCCCTGCGCGCTGCCGCGAACCCTTCTGTTTCGAGCCGCGCGGACGCCAGACCGAGGCGCGCGGTCACGTCCTGCGGTCGCAGCTGGAGCGCGCGTTCGAACTCGACCACGGCCTGGGCCGGGCGCCCTCCGCCGAGATGCGCGTCGCCACGCAGAATGTGCAGCCGGTGGCGCTCCGCCTCGTCCTGGGCCTTGGAGGGGTCGAGTACTTTCAGCGCATCGTCGTAGCGACGCAACGCGAGCAACGAGCGCGCCAGCGGCATCGCCAGGCGCCGCGACTCGATGCCGAGCCTGGCGGCCATTTCCAGCTCGCGCAGCGCGGACTGCGGATCGCCGGTTTCCAGCGACGTGACGCCGAGCGCGTACCGTCCTTCGGCGCTGTTCGGCTGGCGCTGCAGGAGCGTCTTCAGGTCGATGCTGGCGGCACGGTAGTCGCCCTGCTCCATGCTGCGCTGGGCGCGCGCCAGCAGTTCGTCCGGATTGGCGCTGCACGCGCCGAGGGCCACCAGCAGCGCGGCGGTGAGTGCCAGCCAGCGCAACCTCATCCGGTCACCTGGCGCTCACCGTCGACCGCAATGTTGTTCTTCTCCAGCAGGTCGTAGAGCGTGGGCCGCGTGATGCCGAGCAGCTCCGCGGCGCGTGAGAGGTTGCCCGCCGCGAGCGCGAGCGCGCGGCGGATGGCCTGGCTTTCAGCGCGTTGGCGCGCGGTGCGCAGGTTGAGGAACTCCGTGTCCCCGCCCCCTTCCGCAAGGCCCAGGTCCGCGACCGTGACCTGCTTGCCTTCGGCCATGATGATGGCGCCGTTGATCTTGTTCTCGAGCTCGCGGATGTTGCCGGGCCAGGGATAGTCCTGCATTGCACGGATCGCGTCGGGCGTGAAGCCGCGCAGCGAGCGGCCGTGGCGGCGCGCGCGGTCCTCGAGCAGCTGCTGCGCGATCACCAGCGCATCGCCGTCGCGCTCGCGCAGCGGCGGGATCTGCACCGTCACTTCGCTGATGCGGTAGTACAGATCCTGGCGGAACTGGCCCGCAGCGATGCTGGCTGCCAGGTCGCGGTTGGTGGCGCACACGACGCGGACATCCACGGGGATGGCCTCGCGCCCGCCGATACGCTCCACCACGCGCTCCTGCAGGAAGCGCAGGAGCTTGGCCTGCAGCGACAGCGGCATGTCGCCGATCTCGTCCAGGAACAGCGTGCCGCCGTTGGCGGTTTCGAACTTGCCGGGCGTCTGCTTCACCGCGCCGGTGAAAGCGCCCTTCTCGTGGCCGAACAGCTCGCTCTCGAGCAGCGTTTCGGGGATCGCCGCGCAATTGATGGCGACGAAGGGCTTGCCCGCGCGATTGGAGAGCGAGTGCAGCGCGCGCGCCAGCAGTTCCTTGCCCGTGCCGCTCTCCCCGAGCAGCAGCGTCGTGACCTGCGTGGGCGCCACTTTCTCGATCATGCGGCACACGCGCCGCATGGGATCGCCCACGGCGATGATGCCGTCCAGCGGCGAGACGCCGTGGCGGCGCTGCAACGCGCGGTTCTCCTCCTCCAGCGCGTGCATCTGGAACGCGCGCTGCACGATCAGGCGCAGCACGTCGGTGTCGATCGGCTTCTGGTAGAAGTCGTACGCGCCCATGGCGACCGCGCGCACCGCATTTTCCCGGTCGTCGTTGCCGGTAACGACGATAACCTTGGTGTGCGGGCTCAGCGTGACGATTTCCTTGAGCGTGGCGAGACCTTCGCGCACCCCTTCCGGATCGGGCGGCAGCCCCAGGTCCTGCAGCACGACGTGCGGCTCGTGCTTGCGCAGCTCGTTGATCGCCTCCTGGCGCGTGGTGGCCTGCAGCACCTCGAACGGCTCGAAGCACCAGCGCAGCTGCCGCTGCAGCCCCGGGTCGTCCTCGACGATCAGGAGCTTGCCGGGCAGCCTGGCCGCGGGCTTGTCGCTTTTGTCGGTAGTGGACACGGCTCGGGCGTCTCGGTGCTTCAGGCTGAGGCTGCCAGCGGCAGAGAAATTTCGAAGCGCGTCCCGACACCGAGGTCGCTCTCCACGCGCACCTCGCCGCCGGCCATGCGCACGAACTCGCGCGTCTGGAAGGCGCCGATGCCCATCCCCTGACTGCCTTTGGTGGTGTCGAAGGGCCGGAAGAGCCGCTCACGAATGAAGGTCGCGTCCATGCCGCGCCCAGTGTCGCGGATCTCGATGATCGCGTGCCGCGCCGCGCGTCGCAATTCGACCTCCACGCGCCCGTCCGGCGCCGTTGCGTCCTGCGCGTTACGAATGACGTGCTCGAGCACCAGTCCCAGGCGCTCCGCGCTGACGAGCACTTCGAGATCCTCGTGCTGCCCCGCCGGCGCTGCCGCGCCCCACACGGGCGCGGGCAGGCGATCCGAGCAACGCTCCAGCGCCTCCGCGCACACCTGCGCGAGCCGCACGCGCCGCGCCGCACCCATGGTCTCGCCCCGGCGCAGCTGCTCGAGCAGGCGGTTCATGCGTTTCACCGAGTTGTCGATGGTCGAGATCGCATCGTCGATGAACGCCGGATTGCCCCGGTGGCGCGCCGCGTTCTGCACGACCAGCGTCTGCTGCGCGATCAGGTTCTTCAGGTCGTGCATCATGAACGCGGCAAAGCGATTATAGGCCTCGAACTGGCGCGATTGCGCGAGCTGTCCCGCCGCCTGGTCGAGCGCGATGTAGCCGGCGGCCTGCCTGCCGACGGTGCGCAACAGGTCGATGTCCTCCCAGCTGAGCGGGTGCGGTGCCAGCGGCTGGGCGAGCGCGACGAACGCGACCAGGCGGTCCTCCTGCAACAACGGGACGACCAGCCAGGCACGCTCCAGCTTCACGAGCCATTCGGGGACGGGCAGCTCGGGCCGGTCGCCCGTCGTGCCGCGCCGGCGCGCATTCAGGTCGGCGATCCACTCGCGCGAAGCAATGAAGCGCAGGAACTCACTGTCGGCCGGCTCGGAGGGTGAGTCGGGCCCGGCGAGATCGCCGCCGCTGGGGACGAACTGGCCGTCCTTGGCGATCCACACCCCGCCCGCGTGGCTGTCCACGATCTGTCCGAGCGCGTGCAGGGTGCGCTGCGAGAGCGTCGCCTCCGAGGACAACGTGCGCATGACGCGCAGCCACTCGACCCGATAGTCGTACTTGTAGGGATAGAAATGCTTGGTGAGGAAGACGCGCAGCCAGGCGCGCGCCTGCCCGGAGAACAGCACCAGGAGCAGCGCCAGCGCGGCACCGAACAGGAACAGGATCTGCGCGGCGCCGCCCCAGGTGCCGCCGAAAGTGCGCACGTAGTAACCGGCCACCGCCACTGCCAGCAGGTAGACGCCCGCGGCGATGATGCTGGTGGTGTACAGCACCGGCCGGCGCGACATGAGCGCTTGCGGCGACCAGCGCGCGGTGCGCGACATGCCGATGGCGAGCAGCGGCACGGACAGCGCGTTCGCGGCGCCGCGCGCTTCCCACATCGGCAGCGGAATCTGATTGTTGAAGAGCAGCGCCGTGGAGTAGAGGCACAGGTCGTAGGCGATGACCGCGCCCGCGCCGATCCACAGGAACTTGGTCGCCCACTGCTGGTCGCGCTGCGTGTTGCGATACACCTGCTCGACCAGTACGAAGCCGAGGAGAGCGAGCAGCAGCATGCCCGGTATGAGCACGCGCGGTGCGGCTGCGGTCACCCTGCCCAGGTCGTGCAGCACGCCGAGCCCCAGGCCCGCAAGCACGACCCCGGCTGCGCTCGCGTACACGAGGACCTGCAGCCAGCGCGGCACCTCGCCCGCGGCGACTCCCGCCAGCACGCGCATCAATACCCCGAGCCAGAGAACGTCGCGCAGGATCTCGAGGAAGAAGAAAAGACCGGTGAGCGGCGGCGTGGTGTGCGCGAGCTGCCATGCGAGCGCGACGGCCCACAAGAAACTCGCGAGCGCGGCCGGCAGCAAGAGCGAGCCGTGGAACTGGCGCCGCCAGCGCACGAGCAGCATCACCGTCAACGCCAGATAGGCGACGGCGGCGAGGCTATAGCTGATGGTGCCTAGCGCGTGCATAGAAGAGGTGCCGGGTTTGCGTTATTTGCGTTATTGGCTCCCGCGGAGCCACGCGCGCACCACCGTCGCCGCT
>DASTQG010000401.1:0-2130 GCA_035761885.1 Steroidobacteraceae bacterium
ACCGCCGCCGTCGGATACATCGCAAACGATTCGGTGAGCCGGATGCCGGCCTTGTGCTCGGGGTCCAGCAGGCGCCAGAGCGTCGCTTTCTCCGTGTGATCCGGGCAGGCCGGATATCCCGGCGCGGGCCGGATGCCGCGATATTCCTCGCGAATCAGCTGCTCGTTGCCGAGCCGCTCGTCGGCCGCGTAACCCCACAGCTCGCGCCGCACTCGCTGGTGCAGGCATTCGGCGAACGCCTCGGCCAGCCGGTCAGCGAGCGCCTTGAGCAGGATCGCGCTGTAGTCGTCGTGCGCGGTCTCGAACCGTCGCACGTGCTCCTCGATTCCCAGTCCCGCGGTGACGGCGAACGCCCCGACATAGTCGGCCACACCGCTGCCGCGCGGCGCGACGTAATCGGCCAGGCAGTCGTGCGACTGCCCGGCGGGCTTGCCTTTCTGCTGGCGCAGGTGGTGCATGCGCACGAGAGTGCGGGCGCGCGTATCGTCCGTGTAAAGCTCGATGTCGTCCTCGTCCACGCTGTTCGCCGGCCAGAATCCCACCACGCCGCTCGCGCGCAGCCACTTCTCGGCGATGAGCCTCTTCAACATGCGCCGGGCATCCGCGTACAGCGTGCTCGCGGCCTCGCCGACCTTTTCGTCGGTGAGGATGTCGGGGAACTTGCCCCCGAACTCCCAGGCGTTGAAGAAGGGCATCCAGTCGATGAACGCGGTAAGTTCCTCGAGCGGAAAATCCACCAGCGCGCGCGCACCGAGGAACGACGGACGCGGCGGCGAATACGCCTTCCAGTCGATGCGATGCTTGTTCGCGCGCGCCTGCCCGAGCGAGAGCTGCGGCGCCTTGGTGCGCTTGCCGCGGTGCTGGTCGCGTCGCTGCGCGTGCTCCTGCTTCACGCGCGCGAGCACCGCTTCGCGCCCGTCCGCCGTGGTGAGGGACTGGCACACGCCCACCGAGCGTGAAGCGTCCTTCACGTAGATCACCGCGCCCTCGTACTGCGGATCGATCTTCACCGAGGTGTGCGCCGGCGAGGTCGTCGCGCCGCCGATCAACAGCGGCAGCCTGAACTGCTGGCGCTGCATCTCGCGCGCGATGTTCACCATCTCGTCGAGCGAGGGTGTGATGAGCCCGGACAGGCCGATCAGGTCCGCGCCCTCGCGCCGTGCCGTCTCCAGGATTTTCTCGCACGGCACCATCACGCCGAGGTCGATGACCTCGTAGTTGTTGCACTGGAGCACCACGCCGACGATGTTCTTGCCGATGTCGTGCACGTCGCCCTTCACGGTCGCCATCACGATCTTGCCGTTGGAGCGCGCAACGCCGCCCTTGGTGCGCTCGATGAACGGCACCAGGTGCGCTACGGCCTTTTTCATGACGCGCGCCGACTTCACCACCTGCGGCAGGAACATCTTGCCGGCGCCGAACAGGTCGCCGACCACGTTCATGCCGTCCATGAGCGGCCCTTCGATCACCTTGATGGGATGATCGAACTGCAGGCGCGCCTCCTCGGTATCCGCGATCACGAACTCGTCGATGCCCTTGACGAGCGCGTGCTCCAGGCGCCGCACCACCGGCCAGCTGCGCCACTCCAGATCCTCCTGCTTGCGTCCGCCGGCCTCGCCCTTGAAGCGCGACGCGATCTCGAGCAGTCGCTCGGTGGCGTCGGGCCGGCGATTGAGGATCACGTCCTCCACGCGCTCGCGCAGCTCGGGCTGGATGTCCGCATAGATTGCGAGCTGCCCGGCGTTGACGATGCCCATGTCCATGCCGGCGCGGATCGCGTGGTAGAGGAACACCGAGTGCATCGCTTCGCGCACCGGATCGTTGCCGCGGAATGCGAAGGACACGTTGCTCACGCCGCCGCTCACGCGCACGCCGGGCAGGCGGCGCTTGATCTCGCGCGCCGCCTCGATGAAGTCGACCGCGTAGTTGTTGTGCTCCTCGATGCCGGTGGCGACCGCGAAGATGTTCGGATCGAAGATGATGTCGTGCGGCGCGAACCCGGCCTGGGTGAGCAACCGGTAGCAGCGCTCGCAGATCTCCACCTTGCGCGCGGCGCTGTCGGCCTGGCCCTTTTCGTCGAACGCCATCACGACCACGGCCGCGCCGTAGGCCTGCACCTTGCGCGCATGC
>DASTQG010000402.1:0-2583 GCA_035761885.1 Steroidobacteraceae bacterium
AACCTCGGCACGCTCGAGGATGGCGTAGTCGAGCGCGGCGCGCAGGAAGCCGTCCAGCTCCTCGATGTCGGTATTGATGTTGCGCAGGTGCATGGCGAGCTGGTCCGCGCTCGTCGCGGCTCGCGCCATCTCCAGCTCGAATCGCATGCGCGCGAGCGGCGTCTTGATCTCGTGCGCCACCGCGTTCGACATGTCCTTGTGCGATCCGATCAAGCTGTCGATGCGCGCCGCCATGCGGCGGAAGGCCTCGGCCAGCGAATGCACCTGCGAACGCGGCTTGATGTCGGCCGAGAAGCTCCAGTTGCGATCGCCGAAACTGGCCGTCGCGCGCTCGAGCCGGCGCAGGTCGCGCGTGAGCGGCCACAGCCACAGCATGATCACGAGCGCGATCACCGCGTAGAACAGCAACGACATTGCGATCTCGAAGGCGCTGCGCCCGGCCTCCGGCGCTGCGTAGCGAAATGCGAGCACGCCGCCGTCGTCGAGCCGATGCAGCATCCACGTGCGTCCGTCCGCGGAATTCATGTACGCCGCTTCGCCGCGTGCCAGGCGTGCCTGGGTGTCCGCGCCCACGATGTCGACGAAATCGAACAGCTCCAGGTCGATGCCGGTCCTGTCCGCCAGGTCGGCGACGAAGCGTCGGCGTTCCGCCGTCGGCACCGAGAGCAGTTGCTGCTCGACGATCGTGAGAACGGCTGCCTGCGCAGGATCGTCGGCCATCGTTTCGCCATAAGCGCGGCCGGCGTATGCCTCCCACAGCCGTTCCTGTCCCCAGCTCGCCGCCGCGAGCGTGAGCACGATCAGCAGGTAGAGCGTCAGGAAATGGCGCGCCATGCGGGGTGGACCGGAGGCTCGCTACCAGGCATCGGGTACGAACAGGTAGCCGTGTCCCCAGATGGTCTTGATCTTCTCCGGCTCGCCCGTGTCGGCGAGTTTCTTGCGCAGGTGCGAGATGCGCACGTCGAGCGTGCGGTCGTAGCCGTTGTACTCGCGCTTGTACAGCTCCTGGTAGAGCGTCTCGCGCGACTGGAACTCACCGGCATGGCTGGCCAGGAACAGCAGCAGGTCGAACTCGTTGCTGGACAGCGCCACCGGACGCTCGTCGAGCGTCACCGAGCGCGCCGCGGCATCGATGTGCAGGCTGCCGAAACGCAGCGTCTTCGCTTCCGCGGGAGCCGGCGCGCGGCTGCGTCGCAGCAGCGCCTGGACGCGCGCGACGAGCACGCGCGGCTCGACCGGCTTGATCACGTAGTCATCCGCACCGAGCTCGAGCCCCACGACGTGATCGATGTCGTTGGCGCGCGAGGTGAGGATCAGGATCGGCGTCGCGAACGAGGCGCGCAGCTCGCGGCACACATCGAAGCCATCCTTGCCCGGCAGTCCGAGGTCGAGCACCACCAGGTCGGGCTTCTCCGTGCGCACGCGCTCCACGACCAGGTCACCGCGGCTTTCCACGGACACGCGAAAGCCGTGACCGGCGAGGTAAGTGCGCACCAGTTCGGACAGTCGCTGGTCGTCCTCGACCAGCACGATGAGCGGCTTGTAAGAGGGGTTTTCCATGCAGTTCGGGCCTAATGAAAGATGCTCCAGGGCGGCCGGCGCTTGCGTCGCAGCTGCAGCGCCTCGCGGATCACCCGGATCGCCTCGGAGGCGAGAAGCCTCTGTTCCTGCGTGTCGCGCAGCTCGACCACGAGATCTTCGCTGAAAACCAGCGCCACCGTATACAGACCTTCGGAATGGTTCTCCCAGCAGCGGCGAATTTCCGGCCGGCCCACGACCAGCACGCACACCGACTCGTTGCTGCGCGCGCGCCATTGCGCGCTCACCACCGTATCGCAACTCTCGTCCTCGGCAGCGAGCGTGCACACGCGTGGCTTCACGTCCAGCTCGATGTCGCGCGGCACGGGGGGCTGCGCCGGAGCCTGCGCCACGGCGAGCGGTGCGACCGCGAGGAGCGCGTACAGCAGCGAGCCGGACGTTGGCCTGCGCCGCTGCACGCTAGAAAATCTTGAACTGCAGGCCCACGAACACCGTCAGCGATCCGGGGTCGGAGATGATCGGACTGTCGGCGATCGATTCGCCCATGTGCTCGTAGTGGGCGAACGCGTTCACGGCCGTGCGCTGAGTGAGCGGATGCGTGAGCGCGAGCTTCACGAACGGATTGACCGCGGAGCCAGGTTCGTACACGCCCTCCAGGCCGTAGTAGTAGTTCACCAGCTCCGAGCTCTTCCAGGTGGCGCCACCGCTGAGCATCAACTGGGTCCTGGTGTCGATCAGCGGCATGGCGAACGCAGTGCGCACTTCCGTGCCGCCGTGGCGCCCGGTCACCTCGTACAGCGCATCGATCTGGCCGGTGAGTTTGCCGAAGTTGAACATCCACTCCGGGCCGGCGAGGTAGGTGGTGTGCTTGGGGGAAACCGGCACGCGCTGGACGGTGTCGCCGGGAATGATCGGGCCCCCGCTCAAGCTCACGAAGACGTTCTGCAGATCGTTGCGGTAGAAGAAGACGCGGTCGTAGCCGGGCGTGGCGATCAGGTTGAAGAGGTGCGTCTCGTCCTCGTACATCGTGAAGCCGCCTTCCAG
>DASTQG010000403.1:0-5218 GCA_035761885.1 Steroidobacteraceae bacterium
GCGCTGCACGGCGACGCCGCCCAGCGTTGCGATGAAATCGCGCAGGATCGCGCCGAGCCCGGGGTAGTCGGCGCACAGGTAGGTCTTGTACTGGTGGAGCGAGAGTGCAGTAGCGGGCGAAGCGCCCTGCTCGATCAGGCCGACGCGCGCATAGGTGCCGCCGACGTCCGCGGCGATGAACGGACCTGGCCAGCCCGCGCCGGATCGAGTCTGCGCTCGTGTCGCCGCCTGCCCCACGCGTTCCCCTATCGGTGAGTCCGGTGAATTCGCTCAACCGGCGCACGTGGCAATCCGCCCGCGCGCTTCGGTCGCGTAATGTAGTCGCTCTGACAACGATGTCAACAAATTTTTTGAGCGTGCCGTTGCGCTGAGGCGACGCGAGGCACGCCGATGCACGTGAAAATAGCCTGAATCAAAGCATCCGACGCACTTGCAGCAAGAGCCGTTGGTCGCACCGCGCGCGCCGTTGAGACCAGCAGTCCCGCGCGTGGGACAAACATGACAACGTTGACAAGGCACCTGCCCGGCGCGGATAGTGGCAGCCGCGGGGAAAGCGTCCGGCCGCACGGGGATTTGCGGCCGGACAAAACGCGACAATTCAGCGACTCCAGTGCGCCAACTAGAAACGACAGGAGCGAGCGCGATGCCCGGTCCAAACTCCAGCAGCAGCTACACGACCTCGATCGTCATCATCGGCGTCCTGTTCTTCATTTTCGGTTTCGTCACCTGGATCAACGGCCCGCTGATCACGTTCGTGAAGCTGGCCTTCGACCTGGACACCGACGCGAAGGCGTTCCTCGTCACCACCGCGTTCTACATGGCGTACTTCTTCCTGGCCCTTCCGGCCTCCTGGGTGCTGGAGCGCACCGGCATGAAGAAGGGCATGGCGCTGGGACTCGCCGTGATGGCCGTGGGCAGCATCCTGTTCGGATACTTCGCGACGCATCGCAACTATCCGCTCGCGCTCACGGGCCTGTTCATCATCGGCTCGGGCCTGTCGCTGCTGCAGACAGCCTCGAATCCCTACATCAGCATCCTCGGCCCGATCGAGAGCGCCGCGCGGCGCATCAGCATCATGGGCATCTGCAACAAGGGCGCGGGCATCCTGAGCCCCATCGTGCTGGGCCTGTTCGTGCTGCAGGGCCTGGATCAGCTGGAAGCGCGCGTCGCGGCGGCCGGCGAGGGGCCGCTGCGCGAAGCCATCCTCAACGAATTCGCGGCGAAGGTCTGGGTGCCCTATCTCTCCATGGCGGGCGTGCTGCTGCTGCTCGCGGTCTGGATCGTGAAGTCTCCGCTGCCGGAGCTGAAGGCGGCGGACGCCAATCCGCAGCCGATCGGCGTCGACGGCTCCGCCACGCGCACCAGCATCCTGCAGTTTCCGCACCTGCTCCTCGGCGCGCTGTGCATCTTCGTGTACGTCGGCGTGGAGGTGCTCGCCGGCGATGCGATCGGCACCTACGGCCGCAGCCTGGGCATTCCGGCCGATGAAGCCAAGTATTTCACCGCGCTCACGCTGGCCTGCATGCTCGTAGGCTACGTCGTCGGCATCGCCACCATCCCGCGCTACCTGTCGCAGGAGCGCGCACTGGCAGGGTCAGCCGTGCTGGGTGTCGTGTTCGCGTTCGGCGCGTTCCTCACCAAGGGTTACGCCTCGGTGTATTTCGTCGCGGCGCTCGGACTCGCCAACGCGCTCATGTGGCCGGCGATCTTCCCGCTCGCGATCCGCAACCTCGGCCGCTTCACCGAGAAAGGTTCCGCCCTCCTCATCATGGGCATCGCGGGCGGTGCGATCCTTCCGAACCTGTTCGCCTACTTCAAGGATCAGTACGACTTCCAGGCCGTGTTCCTGGCGATCACGGTTCCGTGCTACCTGTACGTGCTGTTCTACGCTCGGCGCGGCTACCGCGCGGGTCAGAGCGCAGCGGCCGCGAAGGGTGGCTCGGTCCTCGGCGCCGGCAGCGCCTGAGCGCATTCCCGCCCCGCCCGAAAACTGCTACAACATCGGAGGCTCCCCCCGAAATCCGAAGACAGCGGCAGACAGCGGCAAAGGCTCTCGTGCACAAGGCGACGATCAAAGACGTGGCGAAACGCTCGCGCGTGTCGCTCAAGACCGTCTCCCGAGTCATCAACAACGAGCCGGCCGTCAGCGAGAAGACCCGCAAGCGGGTCCAGGACGCGATCGCGGAGCTGAGCTACCACCCGGACATTTCCGCGCGCAACCTGCGCAGCGCCAAGTCGTACGCGATCGGTCTCGCCTACGACAATCCGAACCCGTACTACGTCATCAGCGTGCAGAGCGGTGTGCTGTCCGCCTGCCGCGAAACCGGGATCGGCCTGCAGATTCACCCTTGCGACGCCACCTCGCCCACGATCGCCACCGAGTTGCGCGACCTCGCGCGCCGTTCGCGACTGGCCGGCCTGATCCTCGCGCCGCCGATGTCCGAGCGCACCGAGTTGCTCGACTACCTCCAGCGCAACAACGTGCATTTCGTGCGCATCATCTCCGCCGCCGAGGATCCGCGCGACGGCTATCCGTGCGTGTTCGTCGACGACCGCGACGCCGCCTATGCGATCACCGAGCACCTGATCCAGCTCGGACATCACCGCATCGGCTTCCTGTGGGGCGGAACGGCGCACCTGTCGAGCTTCGAACGCTTCAAGGGCTACGAGCTGGCGCTGCAGCACTACGGAATCGAGCTCGACGACAGCCTGGTCGTACCGGGCGACTATTCCTTCGACGACGGCTTTCGCGGCGCGCGCAAGCTGTTCGCGCTCGAGCGCCGGCCGACCGCGATCTTCGGTTCCAACGACGAGATCGCCGCGGGCGCGTTCGCGGCGGCGAAGTCGGTCAACCTGGACGTGCCGAACGACCTGTCGATCGCGGGTTTCGAGGACAGCCCGTTCTCGAAGCAGTGCTGGCCCGCGCTCACGACCGCGAAACAGGCCACCGAAGAGATCGCGCGCTATGCGGCGATGCTGCTGATCTCGGAGCTCAAGCCCAACACCGTTGCCACGCACCGGCACGTGGCCGAGAACAAGGGGTTCAGCCCGCAGCTCGTGGTGCGCGGCTCGACCGCGCGCGCGCCGGCGAGCTAGAAAATGCTGGCGCCGGCATCGGCCGGCCCGACGTTGCGACGGAACAGGTCGAACAGCTCGCGGCCGGTGCCCCGGGCCGCCAGCGCGTGAAACTGCGCCGGTACCCGGCTCGCCCATTCACGCTCATCCACGCGCGCTTCGACCACGTTCGACTCCGCGTCGATGAGGATGCGATCGCCGTCCCGGATTCTCGCGATCGGTCCGCCCGCCGCGCCTTCCGGCGTGAGGTGAATCGCGGCGGGCACCTTGCCGGATGCCCCCGACATGCGCCCATCCGTCAGCAAGGCAACGCGATGGCCGGCGTCCTGCAACGCGCCGAGCACCGGGGTGAGCTTGTGCAGCTCCGGCATGCCGTTGGCGCGCGGACCCTGAAAGCGCAGGACCGCGACGAAGTCGCGCGCCAGCTCGCCGCGCTCGAAGGCCGCGCTCAGCGCCTCCTGTGTCTCGAAGACGAGCGCGGGCGCCTCGATGCGCAGACGTTCCGCCGGAATCGCCGCGATCTTGATCACGCCGCGCCCGAGATTTCCCGCCAGCATGCGCAGGCCGCCATCCGCGCGGAACGGATCGGCCACCGGCCGCAGTACGTCGCGATCGCCGCTCGACGATGATCGACGCCACTCGAGGCTGCCCTCGTTCAGGCAGGGCGCGCGATCGTACGTCGCCAGAGTGCCCCCGGCCACGGTACGCGCGTCCGCGTTCAGCAGCCCCGCGTCGAGCAGTTCGCCGATGAGCAGGCCCATGCCTCCGGCACGCTGGAACTGGTTCACGTCGGCGAGCCCGTTGGGATAAATGCGCGCGAGCAGCGGTACCACGCGTGCGAGCGAGGCGAAGTCCTCCCAGCGCAGCTCGATGCCGGCGGCGCGGCCGATGGCGACGAGGTGCAACAGGTGGTTGGTGGAACCGCCCGTCGCGTGCAGGCCCACGATTGCGTTCACCAGCGCGCGCTCATCGACGAGCTCGCCCACTGCGCATCCGTCCGCACGCGCCCGAGCGAGCTCGACGGCGCGTCGCGTCGCCTCGACCGTGAGCGCCTCGCGCAGCGGCGTGCCCGGATTGACGAAACTCGCGCCCGGCAGGTGCAGGCCCATCATCTCCATCAGCATCTGGTTCGAGTTGGCGGTGCCGAAGAAAGTGCACGTTCCCGGTGAGTGGTATGAGGCGGATTCCGCTTCGAGCAGCTCGCGCCGTTCCACCAGGCCCTGCGCAAAGCGCTGCCGGATCGCGCTCTTCTGTGCGTTGGGCAGTCCCGGCGTCATCGGTCCCGCCGGCACGAACACCGCGGGCAGATGCCCGAAGCTGAGCGCGCCGATCAGCAGGCCGGGCACGATCTTGTCGCACACGCCCAGGTAGAGCGCGGCATCGAACATGTCGTGCGAGAGCGCGACGGCGGTACCGAGAGCGATGACGTCGCGCGAGAAGAGCGACAGTTCCATGCCGGCCCGCCCCTGCGTGATTCCGTCGCACATGGCCGGCACGCCGCCCGCCACTTGCGCCGTGGCGCCCGCAGCGCGCGCGGCCCGCTTGATGATCTCGGGGTAGGCTCCATACGGCGCGTGCGCCGAGAGCATGTCGTTGTAGGCGGTGACGATCGCAAGGTTCGGCGTACGGGCGGCCGCCAGGGCAGCCTTGTCGGCGGAGTTGCAGGCCGCGAAGCCGTGCGCGAGGTTGCCGCACGGCAGGCGAGCGCGCTGCGGCCCATCGAGCCGCGCTGTCGCGATGCGCTCCAGGTAGGCGGATCGGCAGATGCGGCTGCGCTGCGCGATCTCCCGGGTCACCTGCGCGATCGTCGGGTGGATGGCGATGCTCAAGCAACCGACTCCAGCGGGGCCCAGAACATTCGCAGCGGCACGGGCGCCTGCCGCAGTACGGCGCGGATCGGGGCTTCCTCGATCGGACCCTCGAGCAGCGCGCGCGTCAGGGCCGCGCGCTTGTGCGCACCTTCGATGTGCAGGTACAGGGCACGGGCCCGGAGCAACGTGCGCAGCGAGAGCGTGATGCGTGGCTCGATGACCGCGTCCGCGCGCATCGGCAACACCAGCGCCGAGGTTTGCGGATCGATGGCGTTGCGAAACTGCGGAGCCGCCGCTATGAGCGACGCGACGTGTCCGTCGGTGCCCATGCC
>DASTQG010000404.1:0-3946 GCA_035761885.1 Steroidobacteraceae bacterium
ACCACGCCGGTCGCGTCGCGGCCCGGTTGCGAGCGGTTCTGGCGCAAGGCCACGACGCTGGTGGTGGTACGCAGCGTGTCGTCGATGAACACGGGCTTGAGGAACCGCAGCCCGCGATAGAAGAGGTTGGCCTTCACGCGCTGCGACACGTGCGTGGTCTGTCCGATCGCGACGTTCGCCACCAGGCTGGGATGCGCCAGCGCGCGAGCTTCGCCGGTGACCGCATTGCACAGCGGCTGATCGAGGGGTAGCAGGAGCCGATCCCCGAACATCGCCTGGTGCAGGGCGGCGTGGCCTGAGGTGAGCGTCACGCCCGGGGCCTCGAAGCGCTGCCCCACGCTGAAGTCCTCGAACCACGGTGCGCCGACGTCGATGATCTGCGCCTCACTCATCGCTTCGTTCCCTGCGGTCCGGCGACGATCCGACGATCGTGCAGGACACCGATCTGGCTGCTGGACAGGCCGAGGATTTCGGCGAGCACCTCGTCCGTGTGCTCTCCGAGTCGTGGAGCAGGGCGGGCCGCCAGGTGCGTTGCGGAGGAAAAATACAGGGGCGAGCCGGGCATGAGGTATCGGCCGATGCCGGGCTGTTCGACTTCGGTGAACAACGGGTTGGCCGGCGTTGCTTCGGTATCGCGCTCGAGCAGCTCGCGCACGCTCTGGTACTCGCACCAGCACACCTCGTTGGCGTCGAACGCAGTGCGCACTTCTTCCAGCGTGCGCGCGCCGATCCAGGCGCCCACCAGGGCGCCGATCTCGCGACGCGCGCGGAAGCGATCGCCCTCCAGCTTGAGATTCATACCCAGCGATTGCGCGAGCGCATCGAGCTGCGCGCCCAGCTCCGTTGCCTTCACGATGCCGCTCCACTGGCGTGGCGTGAGTCCCACGACCATCACGCGCCGTCCGTCGCGCGTGAGGAAATCGCGGCCGAAGGCGCCGTACAGGTCGTTGCCGTAGCGGGCGCGGTCGTGATCGTTCACCGCCACTTCCGCAATGAGCCCCATGTGTCCCAGGGTCGCGAGGGCGACATCGAGCAATGCGAGCTTCACGTACTGGCCTTCGCCCGTGAGCCGACGATGGCGCTCGGCAGCAAGCACCCCGACTGCCGCCATCTGTCCAGTGATGTGATCCCAGGCGGGCATCACGTGGTTGACCGGCGCATCGCTGTCCGCCGGTCCGGTGAGGTTGGGCCAGCCCACGCGCGGATTCACCGTGTAGTCGACGGCGGACCCGCCGTGGCGATCGCCGAGCACGTTCACGTGAATCAGGTCGGCACGGCGTGCCTTGAGGCGTTCGTACGACAACCAGCCGCGCGGTGGGAAATTCGTGAGGAACACACCGGCCGCCTCGCCCGGCGCGCACACGAGCTGCGTGATGAGCTCCTGCCCTTCGGGCGATGCGATGTCGATCGCGACCGAGCGCTTGCCCTTGTTCATGCCGGCCCAGAACAGACTCTGGCCGTCGTCCGTCACGGGCCAGCGGCGATAGTCGAGTCCGCCGCCGATGGCATCGAAACGAATCACCTGCGCTCCGAGCTGCGCGAGCGTCATGCCTCCGAGCGGCGCGGCGACGAAGGCGGATCCCTCGATGACGCGCAAGCCCGACAGCACGCCGGCGGCGGCCGGCACGGCGGCATCGGAATTGCTGTGGTCAGCGGGCATGGCGACCGCTAAGGTAGCAGCCCAGCTCTGCACGTGAAAATTCGGCTCGGGGAGCGCTCGACTGATGAACACCGCCGCACGGAGTTTCCTGCCGCTGCTTGCGCTGGCCTGGTCTTGCGCCGGCCTGGCCGCCGACGCAGCACCCAAGCCACGAACGATGGCGGAGATCCTCGCCCAGAGCGCGCCCGCGGATTGGCGCGAACCGGATCCCGCCAGCACGCTCTACGTCGAGCTGCCGGCCGGACGCGCGATCATCGAGCTGGCACCCGCGTTCGCCCCGCACCATGCGCAGAACATCCGTCTGCTCGCACGCGAGCATTACTACGATGGCGTGTTCATCGTGCGTTCGCAGGACAACTACGTGGCGCAGTGGGCGGATCCTGACGGCGATCGCCCGGTGAAGACCGGCCAGCGCACGCTCGGTGCGGAGTTCGCGCGTCCGATCGGTCCGGAGGTCGCCCTCACTCTGCTGCCCGACGGCGATGTGTACGCGCCCGAGGTCGGCTTCGCCCAGGGCTTCCCCGCCGCGCGAGATCCAAAGTCCGGCCAGACCTGGCTGGCGCACTGCTACGGCATGGTGGGCGCGGGACGTGACAATGCGCCCGACAGTGGAGGCGGCACCGAACTGTACGTCGTGAACGGCCACGCGCCACGACACCTGGATCGCAACGTCACTCTGGTGGGACGCGTGCTGAAGGGTATCGAGCTCTTCACCAGCCTGCCGCGCGGAACGGAGGCGATGGGTTATTACGCCAAGCCCGAGGAGCGCGTGCCCGTGCGCTCCATCCGGATCGCCGCGGACCTGCCGCAGGCCGAGCGCACGCCGCTCGAAGTGATGCGCACCGACACCGCGACGTTCCGGGAGCTGATCGAGTCGCGTCGCAATCGGCCGGAGGAGTGGTTCCTGTTCAAACCGGGCCGCATCGAGCTGTGCAACGTGCCGATCCCGGTGCGTGAGAAGTAAGACGTCGACAACACGCCGCCTTACTTGCCGCGTCCCGCCACGACTTCCGCCCAGTACGGCTGTCCTTCCTTGAACTTCGAGGGCCAGCGCGCGCCGATGCGCGGGTTGTACATCAGCACCAGCTTGAAACACTCCGACAGCGGGCCGTTCACGCCGCGCACGCCCTGGATCGAGTAGCACATCTCTTCCTTGCCTTCCTCGCCCTGCACGACCCACGTGCCCTTCGCGCTGGTGTTGCTGGTAACGCTCTTGTCCGCGTTGAACCACAGGTCGACCACCTGCTTCTCGCCGCCCGGCGGGGTGATCTCGTAGCGGATGGTGTTCTTGAAGAGATTGTCCCAGTAGCCCGGATGCGCGTCGGCGCCCTCGTCCGCAGTGGGCCGGCCCGCGACGATGCCGCCGACCAGCGTGTAGCCCTTCACGGGTTCGGTGCGCCAGAGCTCTTCGCGAAAACGGGGAATGCTCATCGCCTCGATCGGGAAGCACTCGATCAGCTGGTTGAGCGAGGACGGAATGCCGTAGAGCGCGTAGCAGAACTGGTTGGAACGATCGACGTGCCAGAAGCCCTTGATGGCCTCGACGCTCGAGCCCACCGAGCCGTCGCCGTTGAAATACGCGTCGAACTTGAGCTCGGGCCCTGCGCCCGCCGCGGGGATCAGCTTGTAGCGCGTGGTGTTGCTCATCAGGTGATTCCAGAAACTCGGGAATCGCTCCGAGAGCGGACGGTCCGGTGCCGCGATGGCGGTGGTCGCCAGTTGCGGGCGCGGCCAGTCCGCGCTGCCCGATTCGACCATGAGATAGGAGAGCAGGGGAATCTGGTCGGGCTCGGGCACGGCCTCGGGAATCGTCATCGCGTTGCCCGGGAGGAAGCCCTGCGGATCGGCGAGCCACTCGCGCAGCTTCGAGGGCGACCAATCGAAGCCGCCTTTCGCGAGCACGGCGGAATAGGAGAAGCCGGGCGCTGTGCCGACCTTGCGCTTGAATACGCCGTGCAACGTCGGACCCACCAGGTGCGTGCTGCCTTCGGCGACCGAATGACACGCGCTGCAACGTTGCTGAAAGACCGTGCGGCCGCGCGCGTAATCCGCCGACGCCAGCGCGTCGCGCGTGATGGGCGCGCCGGACTGGGCCAGTGCGGCCTGGAAAGGAAGCGCTGCAAGTGCCAGGAAGCCTGCCACCAGCGCCGACACGGCGCGCGGCGATGCACGATTTGCCATGGGATCCCCTATCCGGACGCGAAGAGGAGTGAACCGTAGGCGCAGGACGGTTGGCTTGCCATGCTCGCGCAGCATCCCGGCCGCGTAGTGGCGCCTTTTCCCTTA